>DJPG01000017.1:27389-38574 GCA_002439735.1 Firmicutes bacterium UBA6418
GCCATAAAATCCGGTTCTAGGATATGGCATACGAGCGGGAATGTCCCGGCTCCCATCAGCGAACCGACCGACATGCGTTTGCTAGCAAACAGCCCGATCGCTACGATCGCCAGTGCCGTCAGTCCCAAGATCCAGTTGATGGACAGTAGTGCGCCGAACGCGGTCGCCACGCCCTTGCCGCCTTTGAAGCGATACAGACACGGCCAGATATGACCGCAGAATACCGCCAGCGCGCACAAAGATCCGGTTTCATAGCCGCACAGCATACCAAGTCGTACAGCCAGAAAGCCTTTGAGAATATCTACGACCAGCGTGATCAGCGCGGCTTTTTTGCCGAGTACACGCAGTACATTGGTGGTTCCGGCGTTGCCGCTACCCTCTTTTTTAATATCAATGCCGCGGATCTTGCCTAAGATAATCGCCGGTGAAATGTTTCCGATTAGGTAAGCCGCAAGTAGCACAAGCACATCATAGAAATCAAGTTGCATCTTAGTTCCCCGACTCTCCCTTTTCTCTGAATACAAATTTGATAGAGGTACCTTCAAAGCCGAAGCCTTCTCGAATCTTGTTTTCCAGATACCGCGCGTAGGAAAAATGCATCAAGTCCCTCCGATTGATCTGGAAGCTGAACAGCGGCGGTTTCACACCAACCTGTGTCACATAGTAGATTTTCAGTCTTCTTCCCTTATCCGACGGCGGCTGCTTCATAAGAATCGCATCCTGGATCAGACTGTTCAGCTGTCCGGTCGGCACGCGCAGCGCACGCTTTTCGGATACGTATTCTGCCATTTCGATGACCTGATTCACGCGCTGCTTGTCCTTTACGGAAATAAAGACGGACGGCGCGTAGGACATGAACTGCATGTCCGCTTCGATCAGCCGCTTAAAGTCGCGCATGGTATTAGTCTCCTTGTGGATCAGATCCCACTTGTTGACCACGATGACGATGCCCTTACCAGCCTCATGTGCCACACCGGCGATCTTTTTATCCTGATCGGTCAGTCCCTCCGCGGCGTCGATCATCAGCAGGCAGACATCGCAGCGCTCAATGGCCGCGATTGCGCGGATAACGCTGTATCGTTCAATGTCCTCGTTGACCTTGGACTTACGGCGAATACCGGCCGTATCGATGAGGATATATTTTTTGCCGTCCTTTTCAAACGGTGTGTCGATGGAGTCACGGGTCGTTCCGGCAATCGGTGAAACAATCACACGTTTTTCTCCGAGCAGGCAGTTGATCAGTGAGGACTTGCCGACATTCGGTTTACCGATGACCGCGATTTTGGTCACATCCTCGTCCTCTTCGTCAAGATCGTCCGGAAAGCTGGCTACAATCTCGTCCAGCACATCACCGAAGTTCAGCATATTGACCGCGGAGATCGGGATCGGCTCCCCTAGCCCCAGTTCATAAAAATCATAGAAATCGTCCGGCAGTTTCCATGGCGCATCGATCTTATTGACGACCAGAATGACTTTTTTGCCGGTTCGCATCAGCATATTGGCAACTTCCCGATCCGCATGCGTCAGACCGTCCTTGCCGTCCACAAGAAAAAGGATCACATCTGCCATGTCCATGGCAACCTGTGCCTGTTCCCGCATCTGGGAAAGGATCACATCCGCGCTCGACGGTTCGATGCCGCCGGTATCGATCAGCACAAAATGGACGCCGTTCCATTCCGCTTCCGCGTAGATCCGGTCACGTGTCACGCCCGGCGTGTCTTCGACGATGGAGATCCTTCGGCCGACGACTTTATTGAAAAATGTAGACTTGCCGACATTCGGACGGCCTACGATCGCTACGATCGGTTTACTCATTGAAAATCCCTCCTATAAACTGCTCCGGTACGAATTCCGCAAGATCCTCGATGCCCTCGCCGACGCCGATGAACTTGATCGGCATATCGAATTCGTCTGCAATCGTCACCGCAATACCGCCCTTGGCGGTGCCGTCCAACTTGGTCAGCACGATGCCGGTGATGTTCGCGACCTGCCCGAATTCCTGCGCCTGCGAGACTGCGTTTTTTCCGGTCGTGGCATCCAAGACCAGCAAGGTTTCGCGTTTCGCGTCCGGATATTCTCTGGAAATGATCTTGTTCATCTTTTCCAGTTCGTTCATCAGGTTCTTTTTATTCTGCAGTCTTCCTGCGGTGTCGCAGATCAGCACATCGATATTTTTTGCTTTCGCGGACTGAATGGCATCGAAAATGACCGCCGACGGATCCGCGCCCTCTTGATGCTTGACTACATTGACGCCGTTTCGTTCGCCCCAGACCGCGAGCTGCTCAGCTGCCGCCGCCCGGAACGTATCCGCCGCGGCGAGCATGACAGTCTTGCCCTCTTTTTTGAGACGAGCGGCAAGCTTGCCGATGGTCGTCGTCTTGCCGCCGCCGTTGATACCGATCATCAGGATGACCAGCGGCGTATCCGGACACAGCTTCTGCGCATCTCCCTTATCGACGATCGCGGTCATGATGCGCTGCAATGCCTGCGTCACTTCCTGCGGCTGCGAGATATGTTCTTTTTTGACTGCCTCGCGGAGCTGCTCCATGATCTTCATCGTAGTATCCATGCCGATATCGGAGGTAATCAGCACTTCTTCCAGCTCATCCATCAGGTCTTCATCGACCTGACCGCGCAGCATGATGGTATCTGCAATTCTTTCGGAAAGTCTGCCGAAAAAAGATTTTTTTTCTTTAAATAATGACATCTTGTCCCCCTTTTTCCCTTTATAGTTCGAAATCATCGCCCAGACGCAGCGAAATAACTTTGGAGATGCCCTGCTCCGGCATCGTTACGCCGTACAGCACGTCCGCATGTTCCATCGTGACTTTTTGGTGCGTGACGACCGCGAACTGGATCTCGTGGAAATTCTTCAGATAGTTCGCGAAACGGTCGATGTTCGCGTCATCGAGCGCCGCCTCTACCTCATCGAGGATGCAGAACGGCGTCGGCTTTGTCTTCAGCACCGCGAACATCAGCGCGATAGCGGTCATCGTTTTTTCGCCGCCCGACATCAGGTTGATGTTCTGCAATTTCTTGCCCGGTGGCTGCGCAATGATCTCAATACCCGCCTCCAGCGGGTTGTTTTCGTCATCCAGCCGCAGCTCTGCCTGTCCGCCGCCGAAGAGCTCTTTGAAGATCGCTTCAAAGTGGATCACGACCTGATCGAAGTTTTCCTTGAACTTAGTCTTGATCGTCCTGTCCATATCGGCGATGATGGTCTGCAGCTCCTGCATCGCGTTCAGGATGTCCGTCCGCTGCTCGGTCAGGAAGCGGTAGCGCTCGCTGACCTGCTCATATTCCCGGATCGCGCCGACATTGACGTCTCCGAGTTCGCGGATCCGGTTCTTGACTTCCCGGCTCTCTTTGGTCGCCGTGCTCATGACAAAATCTTCTTTTTTCAATGTCATGGCCTGCGCGTAGGAGATCTCGAATTCATCCCAGAGCTTTTCCTTGAGGGTATCCAACTGTGTCTCATTCTTGGCGAGCTTGATCTCCTGCTGATATTTTTGATCCTGGTACGCGTTGAGCTTTTCGCCCATGGAAGCCTGCTCGTCCGTTTTGGCGTTGAGGCTCACGGTCAATGCGTTCTTCTGGGTGGAAAGTCTTGCGATGTAGTCTTCCAGCTCAGCCTTTTCTCTGCTGCACTGCTCGAAAAGTTCCTGTCCGTTTCCGGAACTGAACAGGATCTTGTGCTGTTCACGTTCCATATCTTCCAGCATCTTTCTTCGATCAGTAATCTGTTGCTCGAAATCTTCGGCAGCACTGCGCACCCGGTCAAGAAGTTCCTGGCCCGCGCCGAACTTACTTTCTTTCTCTTGTCTTGCGATCCTGGCCTTTGTGATCGCTTCGTTGGCCTGCTCTGTCCGCAGTTTGACCGCTTCCAGCTGCTTCAATTCCTCTGCGATCTGCTGTTCCAGCTCGGCAGTCTGCGCTTCCGCCCGTTCTGCTTCCTGCAGGATCCCCGCGATCGCCGTTTCCATCTTGGCGTATTCCTGTTCGATAGAGGAAAGCTCGTTTTCACGTTTCCGCTTCGATTCCTCGGCGCTGTGCGCACTGTCACTCTGTGCTTCCAGTTTCGCGTCCAGCGCGGAAATTTCCAGTTCTTTCTTTCTGCGCTCCTCCTCCGTCTGCTGCAGCTGCATAGTCAATTTTTCCTGCTGCTCCTGCCGCTTTCGATTTTGCCGGTTTCCGTTTTCATACTGTTCCCGCAGTGCTTCCACCTGTTTCGCCAGTTCGTCGATCTCGCTTTTGCGTGCGAGCAGGTTCGCAGAAGCGTTTTTATACTTTCCGCCGGTGATCGCACCGCCGGCATTGATGACTTCGCCGTCAAGCGTTACGAAACGGATGCCGTTTCCGGCGATCTTGGAAAGCGCGACCGCGCTGTCCATATGATCAACGATGGCGACTCTGCCCAACAGATAACGGAAGATCCCCTGATACTTCGGATCAAATACCGCGAGTTCGCAGCCCATGCCTTTGTATCCGGCATGACGGCGAACGCCGTCCGGCACCGTGCTCTGCGCGCCTTTCACGGATTCCATCGGTAAAAATGTCAGACGGCCTGCTTTGTTCGTTTTGAGCAGGCGGATCGCCTGTTTGGCATGATCGTCTTTTTGGCAGACAATGTTCTGCATTGCGCCGCCGAGCGCAGTTTCCAACGCCGTTTCAAAGCCTGCCGGCGCTTTCATCAGGTCTCCGACAACGCCCTCGATGCCGGAGATCCCCGCTTTCATGATAAAACGAACGGCTCCGTTGTAGCCCTCGTAATTATGCTCCATTTCTTCCATGGTCTTCTTGCGCGCGGAAAGCTGACTGCCACGGATCCGCAGATCATCCAGTTCTTTGGAAGCCTCCGCGATCTCCTGCGTCAGGCCGCGGATCTTGCTGTGGGCCTCTTGTGCTGCTGTTTTCAGCTCCCGGAGCGCGGTTTCCGCCTCCGTCTTTGCCGTAAGATCCTTTTGCCGGCTTTCCTGCTGCTGACGGGTGTTTTCGTTGATCTCCGCGTCTTCCGCAAGCAGCTGCGCCTTGCGCTTTTGCATGGACTCGCGATAGCTCTCCATGCTCCCGGCTTCGCTGCGTTTTGACGCGGCGCGGCTGTGCCGCTCGAACAGATCACTGCGCAGATCTTCAATATGGTCGGAAAGCTTCAGCATCTCTGCTGTCACTTCGTTATAGCTCTGTATTTTTTGCTGCAGGTTCTGTTCTTCCGCCGCAAGACCCTTGGAAAGTTCCTCCTGCTGCGCGGCAAGCTCTGCTTCACTTTGCCGCTCCGCTTCCAGCTTTTGCTCGCTGTCCGTGATCTCGCCTTGGATCCGCACGGTATCCCGCTCCATCGCGTGCAGCCTTTCCTGGTCCAGTTGGCTCTTGTTTGTCAGGCGATTGAGTTCATCTACCTTTGCCATGAGCCGATCTCTGGCTTCATTGCCGAGCTGCTCCAGATTTTCGTTTTTTTGCCGGTCTGCGGCAATCTCAATATCCAGTGTTTTTTTTCGTTCGCTGAGTGCGTTTACGGATTCCGTGAGCGCCTGCACGTCGCTGCGGATCGTTTCGTCGGAAGTTTCCAGACGCTCCACGTTCTTTAAGGTGATGTTGATCTCCAACTCCCGATATTTTTCGCGCAGTTGCAGATATTCCTTCGCCCTGACGCTGTCCTCACGCAGTCCGTCGATCCGTCCTTCGATCTCGCTGACGATGTCATTGACGCGTTCCAGATTCGCGTTGGTGCTTTCGAGTTTACGTTCTGCTTCACTCTTTTTGCTCTTGTACATCACCACGCCGGCTGCTTCTTCAAAGATCTCCCGACGGCTCTCCGGCTTACTGCTGACAATATCGGCAATCTTGCCCTGTCCGATGATGGAATAACCGTCCACGCCGATACCGGTGTCCATGATCAATTCTTTAATGTCCCGCAGGCGGCATTGATTGTTGTTGATCAGATATTCGCTTTCGCCGGATCGGTACATTCTTCTGGTGATGGCCACTTCGTTATAGTCGATATCCAAGATCCCCGTGGAATTATCAATGACCAGCGTAACCTCTGCCATGCCGCGTGATTTTCGGCTTGCGGTTCCCGCGAAGATCACTTCCTCCATCTTGCCGCCGCGCAGCATTTTCGGACTCTGTTCTCCCAGAACCCAGCGGATCGCGTCGCTGATATTACTCTTACCACTTCCGTTCGGGCCGACGATACAGGTCACACCCTCATGGAAGTCGATCACCACCGGTTCCGCAAAGGACTTGAATCCGTGCATTTCTATGCGCTTAAAATACATCTGTGCTTTCTCTCCTCTCAAGCATTTCCAATGCTTGTTTTGCCGCGTTCTGTTCTGCTTCCTTTTTGCTCTTGCCGATGCCTTTTCCCATCACCTTACCGTTGCAGGAAAGATGCATATAAAAGGTCTTGTCGTGAGCCGGCCCCTCTTCGCGATCGGTAAGGTAGGCGATGGTCACCGGCTTGCCTTTGCTCTGCAGAATCTCCTGCACTTCTGATTTATAGTCGGAAAACAGTTTTCCCTCTACGGCTTTATCAATGATCTCGGAAAACGACCGCGTCACAAACTGCTGCATGGTTTCAAAGCCACCATCCATAAAAATGGCGCCAATCACCGCTTCCATGCTGTCGGCCAAAATCGACTCCTTGTCCCTGCCGCCTCCGGTCGCCTCCCCATGTCCGAGGTTCAAATAGCTGCCCAGATCATAGCCGCGGGCAACCTCTGCCAGTGCACTCTCACAGACGATCAGGGCTCGCGTTTTAGTCAGCTTCCCCTCAGTCACATGCTGCATGCGCTCAAAGAGTTCCACGCTGATCACCGCATCAAAGAACGCGTCACCCAAAAACTCCAGACGTTCGTTGTCCTTGTGCTTGGTGTTTTTTTCCCGGTTAAAAGAGCTGTGTGTCAGCGCAGTTTCCAGATAACCTCTGTTTCGGAACTGATACCCGATTTTTTTTTCTAATTCTCTAATTCTCAATTAATGTGCTCTCCTCAACTTCCAGAACCGAGTTTTCAATGGTCTTGACAACATTCTCAGTCACATAAGGAATGCCCTTTAAAATGGTATTCTTCACAGCGTTAGCACTGGAAGAGCCGTGCATTTTAACGATCGGTCCCTTGACGCCGAGGATCGGCGCACCGCCGTATTCGGAATAATCAAATTCTTTTTTGAGTCCGCTCAGCTTATCAATCAGGAGCATCGCTCCCATCTTGGCTTTGAACCCCTCGGTAAATTTGCGTTTGATGACCTGTAGGATATTCCATGCCAGACCCTCTGTCAGTTTCAGAATAACGTTGCCGGTAAAGCCGTCCGTCACAATGACATCACAGGCTCCCTTTGGCACATCGCGAGCCTCCACATTGCCGACAAAGTTCAGCTTGCTCTCCGAAAGCATTTCGTAGGTCAGCTTAGTCAGGGCAGAGCCTTTTTTGGCTTCTTCGCCAACATTGACCAGTCCGACGCGCGGACTCTTGCGGTCGATGACTTTTTCCATATAAATGCTGCCCATCACTGCAAATTCCAGAAGGTTTGTCGGTTTGCACTCGGTGTTCGCACCTGCGTCGACCAGCAGCGATGCCCGCCCGCCGATAATCGGATAGATCGATGCCAGCGCCGGTCTGTCTACCCCGCGGATCCGACCGAGGATGAACAGACCGCCGCAGAGCAACGCACCCGTGCTTCCTGCGGAGATAAAGATGTCGCCATCTCCGTCCTTGACCATGTTGATGCCACGGACGATCGAAGAGTCTTTCTTTGACCGGACTGCTCGCACCGGCGCCTCATCGTTGGTGATGATGTCGCGCGCGTCGACAACCGAAAGTCTCTGATGATCATATTTATATTTTTTTAGTTCGGCTTCGATCAGTTCCTGCTGACCGACGATGATGATCTCATGTTCCATTTCTTTCATGGCCAGGATCGCGCCCTCTACCACGCTTGCCGGAGCATGGTCGCCGCCCATTCCGTCTAAGATTATTTTCATATCGCTTTTCCTCCTTATGAAAGGCTGCATAATTATCGGATCATATTTCGTTTTGAATATCACCTGCTGACAGGCTCCTGCAGAACCGGCATCCAGTTTAGCGTCTGTCGATCTGCACATACTCATACAAACTAAACTATATCACAATTCAGGGAAAAAGCCAAGGAAATGCAGGGATTTTATGCGAAAAAAAGACGTAATCCTCTCGGATCACGTCGGCTGCAAGTCTCTTGATGATATCAAGGATCGTATTTTTCCCATGGAAATATACGACTGGTTAATAATCAATTATGGCTCAATCACTTTTTTTATGGGATAGGAACCTAAGAACTATCACAAAGTTGGCTCCGATTTATCTTGAATAAAAAAGGATCTTCCGTTAAAATTGGTATTGCATCTTTGCACGGATGTAACCAACCCAATGAAAAAGAAGATCCTCTGCCATGCATGATATACGAAAAGAAGTCTCCGGGGCACAGGATCACTGAGGAACTGTATCAATATACCCGGGATCTGCTTGCTTGCGGCGTTTACACAAGCAAAGAAGTGGCCGAACTTACGGGTCTGGGAAAGAACACCGTAAAAGATATCGATAAAGAACGCCTCTAAGAGCGCTACACCTCAACAACTGTATCTACAAAATATCCTCTGCACCAGAAATGCCTGTTCCCATATTTGTACTTGAGATTCGCATGTCTATCAAAGATCATCAGCGCACTCTTGCTCTTGAGGGTACCCACAAATTGTGCTACACTCATATATGGTGGAATACTGGCAAGCATATGTATGTGATCCGGACATGCTTCAGCTTCAATGAAATATCCTTTTTTAATTTACCATAAATTACTTTTCTCCTGAACTTGGGAGCAAAAACGATATGATATTCACAGCGATAACTTGAATGCGCTGTATGTTTGATTTCATTTTTTATTGTCAAAAACCTCCTGTTACTCTAAGTGATGCGGTCGCTAAACCATCATCATGGTAACACGGAGGTTTTTATTCATGTACTAAAGTTTTTTACCTACCCCTGGTAGAACCAGGGGTTTATTTGCCGCTAAAGCACCAAAAAACTCTGAAACCCAGTCAAGAACTGGGTTTCACGACCATGTATCCTAAATGGATACATTACTTGGTGGAGCATAGGGGGATCGAACCCCTGACCTCTTGACTGCCAGTCAAACGCGCTCCCAGCTGCGCTAATGCCCCACATCTGTTTTATAGTTTACCATAAAATCGGGTACTTGACAAGTGATATTTGCGCTTATCCGGTCTCTTTCGCAAACAAAATTTCCGCAGTCTCATCAAAAGGTTTTAAAGACCGCTTGCTTTTACCGCCGCCTTTGTGCTATATTCAAGTCATATTTTATACAGCAAAGGAATCAAACTATGAAAACACAACCGGACACCTCCCTGAAGCAAACATCTGATCTCACACCGCAAACCGCCAACCTGCTCCTGCTATTGGTCTCGATCATCTGGGGCGGCGGCTTTATCGCCGGGAAAGTTGCGCTGGAGACCGTTTCCCCGCAGTGGATCCTTTTCGTTCGCTTCGGCCTTGCCGCACTCTGCATGGGACTGCTCTTTTTTCGACAGATCAAAGCGACGACCGTAGCCTGCATCCGTTGGGGACTTGCGCTCGGCATCCTTCAGTACGCCGGGCTTTTCATCCAGCTCTTTGCCTTGCAATATACAACGACCGCCAAACAGTCATTCCTGGCCGCAACCTATGTCCTGTTCACGCCTTTTGTCGCCTGGCTGATCTTTCGCCGGAAGATCTCCCTGCAAAGCTATTTGGCTGCAGCGCTGGCGCTCGGCGGAATTGCGTTTTTAAGCCTCAGCGATATCCAAAAGATCCAGTCCGGCGATTTTCTCACGCTCGGTTTCGCGCTGATTTTTTCCGTGCAGATCGTGCTTGTCAGAAAACTCTCGCAGCATTTTGCGATCATTCCGCTGACGTTTTACCAAATGCTCGGCGCTTCGGTTTTTGCTTGGATCCCGGCCTGTCTCAGCGGGCTGCCGGAGACAACTGTCAGTATGCGTTCGGTGCTGGGAATTTTCTATCTCGGCATTCTCAATACTGCCGTCGCGTTCGGCCTGCAGAATTTTGCCCAGAAATTCACCTCTGCCTCCCAAGCGGCACTGCTGTTGAGTCTGGAATCTGTCTTCGGCCTTGCTTTTTCCCTGCTGTTTTACGGTGACCCTTTCACTCTGCGCATGGGCATTGGCTGCGTGCTGATCTTCCTGTCGCTTTTAGTTAGCAATCATACCCCAGGCCGACAAGCCGATGGGAATCAGAAGCCAGATGCCTCTTGATTTTGAGTGCCGACAAGCGTAAAATAAAAGTATCCTGATATAAAGAAGAAAGCGAGGTACTATTATGGAAAAAGTTCTTGAATTTTTAAAGCAGGCAGGCGTTTACTATATCGCGACCGTTGACGGCGATCAGCCGCATGTCAGACCGTTCGGCACTGTCAATTTATTCGATAATAAGCTATACATCCAGACCGGCAAGTCCAAGGATGTTGCCAAGCAGATCGCCGCGAACGGAAAAGTGGAAATCTCCGCGATGGTTGGACAGGATTCCTGGATCCGCCTGTGTTGCACACTGGTTGAAGATGACCGCAGAGAAGCCAGAGTTTCCATGCTGGAAGCCTATCCAAGCCTAAAGTCCATGTACGATCCGGATGACGGCAATACCGTCGTTTACTATCTGACTGACGCAACAGCCACTTTCTGCTCTTTCACGAAACCGGCGGAAACTGTTTCCTGGTAAGCGGCTCGAAATCACAGCTTGACTTTTTCGGTCGTTTCGCTAATATAAGCTGACGCTTGTCACAGTAAAAAATAATCAAAAACCGTCAGAAGTTTTTTCGGCTTCGACGGTTTTTTGTTTTGAAACGTTCGCGAAAAGCAAAACACCGGCTGGTGCGAGCATATTTTTTAGGGCAACGAAACCGCTGCCGATTATCAGTCATCTCCCTGCATCGGTCGGTACAAAGCATTTGCCATTGCGTGCAGGGCACTGTCGGTGGCCGCGCGATCCATAGTCAGGCTGTAGGTGACGCCCGGAGCGACATCGAACCAGAGGATCTTGCCGTCCGCGTTTTCGTTCCAGTAGGCGGCCGTGATGCACCAGCTGATCGGGGTATCGTTGTCCTGCTTCGCGTAGGACGCACCCGCTTCCGAAATATCCGGAACCTCGTC
>DJPG01000017.1:38676-58412 GCA_002439735.1 Firmicutes bacterium UBA6418
TCCGGCAGTGCCTTGACCGTTACGATATCATAGCTGATGTTCTCCGCTCCCTCCGGCGCGCTGCCGATCTCAAAGCCGAGCGTCTGCAGGATGCTGTAGGCGGTATTGATCGCGTTCCGGCGGCTGCCGGAGGTCGCTAGACACCACTGGGTCTCGCTCTGTGGCGAATACCAACTGACCTGCACGCTGTCAGCGTCATCGGAAACGGTGATACTGTAGGATTCTCCTGTCCAGATCTGCGCGTCAGCCTGCGCGCCCTGCCCTGCTTCCGCTCCCTCAAAAAGCGCGGTTTCGGCCGTATCCTTCAGGATCCGGTAGCAATAGGTTTCCCCGTCCTCGGTGAACTCCACCTGCGCGACCGGCGTTTCACCGCTGTCGTTCTGCACCAAAGAATAGCTGGTATCTTCGGCGGTTTCCGGCAGGTTCATCACATAGCCGAGGGATTCCAGTTCTTCCCGCGTCGCCGCCTGCGCAGTATCCGAGGCCGGCGTCAGGAATCGGATCCCGGCCAGTATCAGACAAAGGCAAGCAAGGATCACGCCGCCCCGCTGCAGCAGGCGTCTGCGGCTGCCGGCCGGTTTTGACGCGGATGCGTCGGCTTCTTCCGGCTGCTGTGCCCACGCTTTCCCTGCACCGGGCTGCTGCGCCTCTTCCAAAAAACGCGGATCGATGCTTTTCATGACGTCCTCAAATCGTTCCTGTTTCATATCGAAATGCCCTCCTTTCGCACAGCTTCCGCAAATCTTCGCCGGGTGCGGAACAGACTGGATTTTACTTTTTCCTCGCTGACCGCAAAGACCTGCGCGATCTCACGAATGCTTTCGCCATACCAGTACCGGCGCACGAAGAAGATCCGCGCTTCCGGCTTGAGTTTCTCCAAAAATTCGTTGAGAAAATCCGCGAACTCATGCCGAGTCTCCATCGCCCGGGCATCCTCCACGCTCCGCTCCGCGGGCAGGCAGGTTTCCAGTTCCTCAAAGGCTTCGGTCAGCGCGGTGCTGCGTTTGGCTGCATGGTTGTAACCATAACGGTCCAGTGCCAGATTGCGCGTGATCGCGCACAGATAGGCGCCTAATGACTGCGGTCTGGCAGGCGGGATCGTGTTCCACGCGCGCAGGCAGGTGTCATTGACACATTCTTCGGCGTCCCGCGGATCGGGCAGGATGCGGCGCGCGACGGACAGGCACAGCTGCCCGTATTTTTGTTTGACGGCGGTCAGCGCGGTTTCCTTTCGGTCAAAAAACAGCGCGAGGATGTCATGATCTTCGAAAGTATTCACGGAAATTTTCCTTTTCTCTCCTTATGACGGTAAAACGATGGCTGCGGTTGCAAAAAAGCAGGGAAACGCGGTGTCTCCCTGCTTCGGTCTTCGATTCATACGGAATTATTCCGCGTCCTTGTATGCTTCTTCTCTGAGCTTTTTGATCAGCTCGTCGATGCGGCGAACGACCTTGACAAAGTCTTCTTCCTTATAGCCTCTGGTCGTCATCGGCGCGGTACCGATGCGGACGCCGGAGGTTTCCTTCGGAGAACGTTTTTCGCAAGGCACGCAGTTCTTGTTGAGCGTGATGCCCACCTTGTCGCATTCTTCCTGCAGGACTCTACCGCTGAACGGTTCATCGGAAAGATCCAACAGGATCAGATGATTGTCCGTGCCGCCGGTCACGACCTTATAGCCGAGACGGATAAACTCGTCGGATAACGCCTTGCAGTTCTTTACGACCTGGTGCACGTATTCCTTGTATTCCGGCCGCAGCGCTTCTTCGGCGCATACTGCCTTGCCGGCGATGATGTGTTCCAGCGGGCCGCCCTGTGCGTACGGGAAAACCGCACTGTCGATCTTTTTGGCCAATTCCGGTCTCGCGAAGATCAGACCGCCGCGCGGGCCTCTGAGGGTCTTGTGCGTCGTGGTCGTGATGATGTCCGCGTAACCGAACGGAGACGGATGCGCGCCGCCTGCCACCAGACCCGCGATATGCGCCATATCGACCATGAAGTATGCGCCGACTTCCTTGGCGATCTCCGCGAACGCCGCGAAATCGATCGTTCTGGAATAAGCGGACGCACCGGTCAGGATCAGCTGCGGTCTGCACGCCAGCGCCTTTTTGCGGACATCCTGCATATCGATGTAGCCTCTTTCGTCTACATCATAAAATACCATATTGTATAATTTGCCGCTGAAGTTTACGGAAGATCCGTGGGTCAGATGGCCGCCGTTGTCCAGGCTCAGGGACAGGATCGTATCTCCCGGGTTCAGGATCGCCTTATAGGCGGCGAAGTTGGCCTGCGAACCGCTGTGCGGCTGTACGTTGACGTGATAATCCGTGTCGAATACCTTTCTCCACATGTCGCAGCAGTATTCTTCCAGCTCATCGACGAACTCCGTCCCGCCGTAGTAACGGCTGGTGTTGCCGGAAGTGCGGACATACGGATAGCCCTCTGCATATTTCCAAGAAAGACAACTGCCGCAAGCCGCGAGAACTGCTTCGGAGCAGTAATTTTCGGAAGCGATGAGCTCCACATTATTCTTCTGACGGTTGTATTCTTTTTCGATCAATCCGCCTACGACCGGTGATGTCTTTTTGATAAACTCAAAATTATCGACATTGTAAGTGCTGTTGTCTTTTCCGTTAACATCGAACATTTCAGATATTCCTCCATTTTTCTGCGCCCGCGCTCTGTTTCTCCTGCAGGCAGTATTGCATATAAAGTAATTTTATCACAAACGTCGGTGCATCGCAAGAACTAAATTGCGTTCAAAGCTCACAGTTCAGGCTTCCTCCAGCTTCACGACGGAAATTTCAAATGCCTTGCGCAGTTGGGCACTGCCGTCCTCCAGCTTCTTTTTGTACTCGCGGCTCTGGATGCGGCCCTCGATCATCAGCTTGGTACCCACGCCGAGGCTCTCCGCGTAGGCGGCATTGCGCCCCCAGGCGATACATGGGATATAGTCAGACTTGTTGTACATGCGGTTGACCGCCAGCATCAGGTCGCAGATTTCACGACCCATCGGCGAGGTGCGGCGCAGCGGCGGCTTGCATAAGAAGCCCTCCAGATAGATATAGTTTTCATTATAGCCGAAGTTTTCACTGAAGAAAATCTCTTTGGCGAACACGACCACGTTCAGTTTGTTGTGGCTTCCGACCACTTCGTTGTAGGTCCTCACCTGCCCTTTGATTTCCACGAAGTCCTTGATCCGCGGCGTATGGTCAAAGATCAGGCGCTCCGAGATCATGATGTTGATCTCATCGATATATCCGCTGCGGCGCTCGATGCCCAGCACGAATGTATAAAAAATCTCTCCGTATGTCTTATGACTGAACGTTAAATCTGAAAGAACGACCCCGCAAAGTTCCGCTACATTACTTTCCATCTTTTCCTCCTGTTTGTTTGAATGTCTCTACATTCTATTGCAGGGTCGGAAAAAGTATGCAAAATGTTTTCCTGCAGAACCCGCGAGGCCGCTTACGGTTCGAATCTGTTATGCTTTAGGTTGGATGCGGATGCAACGCCCGAACCGGTTTCTCAGAACCTCTTAGAACAGTCCGGTGATGACGCCGTTTTCGTCCACGTCGATCTTCTCTGCTGCCGGTACTTTCGGCAGTCCCGGCATGGTCATGATGTCGCCGGTTTTGGCAACGACAAAGCCCGCGCCTGCGCAGACCTTGACGTCTTTGATAGTGATGCGGAAATCCCGCGGCGCGCCCAGCTTTGACGCGTCGTCGGAGAAGCTGAACTGCGTCTTGGCCATGCAGACCGGAAGCTTTCCAAAACCCAGATCTTCGATCGTCTGCAGTTGCTTTTTGGCCTGCGGCAGGAAATCAACGCCGTCCGCGCGATAGATCTTCGCGGCAACGGTTTCGATCTTTTCCTTCAAGCTCAGATCGTCTTCATAGACATAGTGGAAGTTGTTTTCGCCATCGGTCAGTCTGAGAACCTCTTCCGCGAGCGCCAGGCCGCCTTCGCCGCCTTTGCCCCATACTTCGGAGAGCACCACATTGACGCCCAGTGTGCGGCACTGTTCTTCCACCAGCGCCAGTTCCGCTTCGGTATCGGTCGGGAAGCGGTTGATGGCAACGACGCAAGGCAGTCCGTAATTCTGTGTCACGTTCTCAACATGCTGCAGCAGGTTCGGAAGTCCGTTTTTGAGTGCCTCCAAGTTCTCGCTGTTCAGTTCCTGTTTCGGCACGCCGCCGTGGTATTTTAAAGCCCGAACGGTCGCGACTACGACCGCGGCATCCGGACGCAGCCCGGCCTTACGGCACTTAATGTCCACAAACTTTTCGGCTCCCAGGTCCGCTGCGAATCCGGCTTCGGTCACTACGATGTCCGCCAGTTTCAGCGCCATTCTGGTCGCCATGATGGAGTTGCAGCCGTGCGCGATATTGGCAAATGGTCCGCCGTGGATAAACGCCGGGGTGTGTTCCAGTGTCTGTACCAGATTCGGTTTCAGCGCGTCTTTGAGGACTGCTGCCACCGCGCCCTGGATCTTGAGATCTGCAACCGTTACCGGCTTATCGTCATAGGTATAGCCGATGATGATGGACGCGACTTTTTGCTTGAGATCCAAAATGTCTTTGGATAGGCAGAGGATTGCCATGATCTCGCTGGCAACGGTGATCTCGAAGCCGTCTTCGCGCGGTACGCCCTGCATGCGGCCACCCAGTCCATCGACGATATTGCGCAGCTGACGGTCGTTCATATCGACCACGCGCTTCCATGTGATTTTTTTCACATCGATGCCGAGGCTGTTGCCCTGCTGGATGTGGTTGTCAAGACAAGCCGCGATCAGATTGTTGGCGATACCGATGGCGTGCATATCACCCGTAAAATGCAAATTGATGTCTTCCATCGGAACGACCTGCGCATATCCGCCGCCTGCCGCGCCGCCTTTGACGCCGAAGACCGGTCCCAGGGACGGTTCCCGCAGAGCGGCAAAAACGTTTTTGCCCATTCGGTGCAGGGCGTCCGCAAGTCCCACGGTCGTCGTGGTCTTGCCCTCTCCTGCCGGAGTCGGGGAAATCGCGGTCACCAGCACGAGCTTTCCGTCCGGTGTGTCCGCCTTGTCTTTTAACAGGTTATAGTCGATCTTCGCTTTGTATTTTCCGTACATTTCGACGTATTTTTCATCGATGCCGGCGCTCGCCGCGATCTCGCTGATGTTGGTCATCACTGACTCCTGCGCGATCTGAATGTCGCTCTTAAATTCCATTTGCGGTTCCTCCTGTTTTCTTTTTTTTTGCATGAGTTGCTTTTTATGATCTATCACAAATTTTTTAGGAAACTCCGGCGGTGGATGGGCGTCATGCCCTGTGCACGCAGTCCCTCGTAATGCGCCTTGGTTCCGTATCCCTTGTTTTTTTCAAATCCGTAGCCCGGATAAACGCGGTCATATTCGACCATCATCCGGTCTCTGGTCACTTTGGCGATGATCGAAGCTGCCGCGATGGACAGGCTCGCCGCGTCGCCCTTGACGATCCCGGTCTGCGGGATGGCGACGGTTTTTAACGTCAGCGCGTCAATCAGAATATGCTGCAGATGCGCGCCCTGCTTCTCACAAAGCATGCGGTCGGCGTTCCGGACGGCCTCCGCCATCGCTTCTTTCGTCGCTTCCAGGATGTTGATCGCGTCGATGATACGGTTATCGCGGATGCCGATCCCCCAGGCGGTCGCCTGTGCGAGGATCTCAGCGTAAAGGGCTTCCCGCTTTTTTTCGGAAAGTTTTTTGGAATCGTCCACGCCCAGAACGCTGAAATCTTCCGGCAGGATCACGCAGGCCGTGACAACCGGGCCTGCCAGCGGTCCTCTGCCGACTTCATCGACACCGCCGATGTGTTGTACGCCCTCACTCCGAAGTTTTCGCTCATAAGTCTGCATCGTCTGCAGTTTTTCTTCCAGCATCTGCTGTCGTTCCTGTTTGGTCATGATCTGATCTGCTCCAATGTAATATTCCCGATCTTGCCGCTGCGGAACTCGTCCAGCAGCGTGCGTGCGCAGCGTTCGTAGTCGATGCGCTTGCCCGGCAGGATGAAGCCACGCTTGACGGCGATGTTTTCCATATTGACGAGCGCGTCCTCGTTGAGTTCTTCCAACTTATAGCGTTCCATGAGAAGCGTCGGATAATCCTTTTGCAGCACTTTAATGAGTTCAAGCGCCAGGCTGGCAGTGTCGAGGATCTCATCCTTGATAGATCCGCAAAACGCCAGATTGAGTCCCACCTTTGGGTCTTCAAACTTCGGCCACAGGATGCCCGGCGTGTCTAAAAGCTGCATGCCGTTTTCGAGTCCCAGCCATTGCTTGCCCTTGGTCACGCCCGGCCGATCGCCGGTCTTGGCGCTCTTCTTGCCGGTCATACGGTTGATGAGGGAAGATTTGCCGACATTCGGCACGCCCACGATCATCATGCGCAGGGATTTTTTGCGGATCTGTCCCTCGTTTTTTTCGTCCTGCAGGCGGCTGAGCACTTTGTAAAGCTGTCCCACGCCGGTACCGGTCATACAGTTCATGGCCAACACGAGATTCCCCTGTTTCTTAAAATAATCCGCCCACGCCTCGTTGGCTTTGTGATCGGAAAGATCGCTTTTGTTGAGTACGATCAGCCGCTTCTTGTTTTTGACCAGCTCGTCAATGATGGGATTGCGGCTGGAAACCGGGATTCTGGCGTCGATGACCTCGATCACAATGTCCACCATTTTCAGATTTTCCGCGATCAACTCCCGCGTCTTTTTCATATGTCCCGGATACCAGTTGATGTTTTCGATCATGTCTTAACCCTCCTTTCCTTGCGCTGCTTTAGTCCGACAGTATAAAAAAGGGGAATCTTCGCGATTCCCCATCGTAAACTAGTCTCTAGTTTTGATCTTAGCAGCCTTACCTGTTCTTTCACGCATGTAGTTGAGTTTTGCTCTTCTTACAACGCCTCTTCTGGTCACTTCGATCTTTTCGATCTTCGGTGAATGCAACGGGAATGTCTTTTCCACGCCGACGCCGGAAGAAATCTTACGAACTGTGAAAGTTTCGCTGATGCCGCCGTTCTGTCTCTTCAGGACAAAGCCTTCGAAGATCTGAATTCTTTCTCTGTTTCCTTCTTTAATCTTAATGTGAACCTTTACGGTGTCTCCCACATTAAAAGCAGGGATCTCAGTTTTTTCGTATTCCTGAGTGATTGATTTCATGAAATCCATTTTGTTTCCTCCTTCCCTCCAAGACGTTCGTGGCTCCGCCGTGTTCCGTGACGCGGCGCGAGTGTGATCCAGAGGACCGCCCGTAATAACTGTTATATTTTAGCACGTTTTGCTTGGACATGCAAGCATTTTTTGCTGCTGGTTCACTGTTTTTATCGCATATTTTGTCTGATCTATCCGATGCGGACGGCTTTTGCGACTACCTTGGAAACCGTACCGGCAACGATGCAGTTTACGATCGCTTCGACCAATCCGTTCAGCCCTACGAAAGCAACGAAGAACGCCCACAGGTTATCCGTCGGCATGGACCATCCATTCATCGTGGAAAGGAAGGTATCGCTTGCCCAGAAGAATGCCACAATGCAGAGGATGAAGAAAATCGTGTTCAGCAGTGCGGTGGTCAGGGACGCGATGAAGTAGGAAGCGACCGGCAGCTTTCCGTTCTTGTGCAGTGCCTGAAAGACCAATCCGGACAGCCAGCCGCACAGGATACGTGGGATCATGCAGGTCAGGAACGTGCAGACCGGGTTGATGCTCAGAAGCAGCGCGCCGAAGGCGGAAGCACCAAAGCACTGGATGAAGCTGGTCACGCCGAAGATACCGCCCAGGATCGCTCCGCTTACCGGGCCCAAAAGGATCGCACCGATCGCGACCGGAAGAACCATGAACGTGATCTCGATCACGCCGACTTTAAGATAGCCGAGCGGTGTGTAGGCAAAGATGAGCATGATCGCGACAAGTATGGCCAGTTGTACCATCTTTTGTGTACGCGAGTTAAGATTTTTTTGCATTTGAAAACTCCTTTTCTGCTGTCGCCCCGCTTCTGCGGGTGCAACGCGTTGTATATATTTCTGAACCGCCTGACCGGCTTGCGCTTTTGCCGATCCGACAGGATCATTTGAGGTTCGTGTTCTTCCGATAAAGGATCCGAAGTCCTTCCAAGGTCAGATCCGGAACGTATTCGATCTTCTGACTGCACAGCGGCAGCACGGTTTCGGCAAGTCCGCCGGTCGCGAAGATGCGGATCTTTTCCGCTTTCAGTTCGGCACGGATCTTCTCCGAAAATCCGTCGATCATCAGGGCCTGTCCCTGAATGACGCCGGAGTTCATGGAATCTCGGCTATTTTTGCCGATGACATGTTTCGGCATGGAAATGGACACATCCGGCAGCTCCGCGGTCTGCGAAGCGAGCGCATCCAGCGAGACTCGTACGCCTGGCGCGATGATCACACCCTCCAGCGCGCCGCCGGCCGAGATCGCGGTAAAGGTTGTTGCCGTTCCGACATCGATGATGATCATCGGCGGTTTCGCAAGGCTCAGCGCGGCCGCCGCATTGGCTACGATATCCGCGCCCAGTTCAGTCTGACTGTCGATGCGGATATTGAGTCCGGTCTTGATGCCCGGTCCGACTTCCAGCGGACGGATGGCAAAGAGCTTTTGGATCGCAACCGAAACCTGCACGGTCAAAGACGGTACGACTGAAGCGATCATGCAGCCGGTGATCTTTCCCTTGGCGATCTGGTGCAACTCCAGAATTCCCTCCAGAGCAACGGCGTATTCATCCGCGTATTTGGCCCGATCCGCGGAGATCTTACTTGTCATGCACAGCTTGTTGTTTTCGTCAAAAACGCCGAAATCAATGCTGGAATTTCCGATATCCACGGTCAACAGCATCTGTCTCGCACCTCCTTATGGATTTCCTTTCCTTTTTCTGTTCCGATTCGTATATTTCAAGTTCCGCTATGCCCGCGGATGCGTGCGGTCATAAACATCCTTGATGCGATTTTTGACAACGGCCAGGTATGCCTGTGTCGCGGAAATATCTTCATGTCCCATCAGTTCCTGCAGGGATTTGATGTCCGCCCCGTTCTGCAGCATATGAACCGCAAAGGAATTGCGGATCACCTGCGGCGTCAGGGGGATTTCAAACTTTGCCTGCTCGCCGTATTCTTTCAGAACCTTCCAGAGTCCCTGACGGGTAAACGGTTTTCCCACATAATTCAGGAATAGCACTTCGGTCTCCTGCTCTCTGCGCAAAAGATCCCGTGCCTGTGCTTCGTAGGATTCCAACGCATTCCGGCACGGTCTGCCGATCGGAATGATCCGCGCGGTACCGTGCGTGCCCGCGCATTTAACAAACCCCATGCGGGTGTTGACGTCTTCCGTCTGCATTTCGATCAGCTCGCTGGCACGGATTCCGGTCGCATACAGGAGTTCCAACATCGCCCGGTCACGCTTGCCTTTTACCGTGTCGTCAGGAAGTTCCAGCAACCGTTCGATCTCATCGGTTGAAAGGTACTGGATCTCCTTTTTTTCGACTTTCGGCGACTTGATCGCTTCGGTTGGGTTGTCCGCAAGCACGCCTTTTTTGATCAGATATTGGTAAAATGTCCGGATCGATGCCAGTTTACGGTTGACGGTGGACTTCGAACGTCCACCGGTCTTCAGTTCCATCAGGTACGCCAGAATATCAGTACTGCTGACTTCCTGCAGATCCGTAATCCCGCGGGATGCCGCGAAATCCGAAAAATGCCGGATATCGCGCAGATAGGCCTGACTGGTATTCTCTGCCATCTTTTTTTCGGTTTTCAGATATACGGCATACGCTTCCGGGATCATGCGTCTTTCCTCTCAACTTCTTCTTTCTTTCGGTTCCCGCAAAGCCTTTCTCAAGGCCTATACGAGCTATTCAAGTATAATCCCCCCACGCAAAAATTTCAATCTTTTTTTTCGTCAAGTTCGTGCTTCCTCCTGCATAAGCTGTTGTGAAAAGTTTTTTCGGACAATCTCACACAGACAAGGGGTATACGGCGATGAAAAACAAACGGCGATTTTTTTTCTTCTTTCTCTTTTTACTTGCAGTCGGCATCTGCAGCGGCGCTTTCTTTGAAGTCTTTCTGCGCGGAAGCGTAAAAGAGCGGCTCTGCGACATGCTGGGAAGTTTTTTGCTTACCAATGGGAGAAGTGCAGCTTCCTTTGCTTCCTGTTTCTGGTATGCCTGCCGCCGCGGACTGATCGCATGGTTTTTGTGTGTGGTTTCCCCGCTGTTTTTTCCGCTTTTGCTCTTGTTGCCGGTTTTGATACTGGCGAAAGGGTTTGCGGTCGGCTTTGCGTCCGCGATGACGCTGGAGTCGCTTGGACTGCGCGGGATCGTCGAAATCGCGTTTACGCTTCTACTGCAAAATCTGCTGCAGATACCGCTTCTCTGCCTCCTTGCCGCGATCGCCTGTGACATCAGTCTACTGGATCAAAAAGAAAAATCCGGCAACCTGCGCGTGAAAGCGCGCCGCTGCCGGATCGGTTCTCCGCAGAGTACGGGGCAGTATCTGCTCTTTTCTTTCTGCGTTCTGCTTATTTTGATTTTTTCCTGGCTTCTGGAAGCTTTCCTTTCTGCATGAGCTCCCATACCATCAGGATTGCGATGATGGTCTTGGCGTCGTGGAGCTCTCCGCGCATGACCATGTGATGCAGCATTTCCACCGGATATTCTTCGACATCGATAGCTTCGTTTTCGTCGAAGTTTGTTTCGCCCGGCGTCAGGTCGGTACATAAGTACAGATAAAGCACTTCCTCCGCGTAGCCGACAGACGGATAAAAATCCGCGAGAGGTGTGACGCAACGCGCATGGTAGCCGGTTTCTTCCGCAAGTTCTCTCCTTGCGGTTTCCTCTGGTTTTTCGCCGGGATCGATCTTGCCGGCCGGGACTTCGAGCATCACGCGCTCCGCCGGTTTTCGAAACTGTCTGACCATGACCATCTTGCCCTCGTCTGTGACAGCCGCCAGCACGGCACCGCCGTTGTGCTCGACAATCTCCCGATAAGAGGTCCCGTGCAGGACGGTCACTTTGTCTCTGCGCAGATTTATGATGGATCCCTCATAAATGCGTTCACTTTTTAATGTCTTTTCTTCAAATATCATCGTCTCCGTCTCCTGTTTCCGCTGCTGCGGGATTGGTCGTTTCAAGCCTTTGTGCAAAGCGTAGCGGATCTATACATAATGGTGTTCTTCGAGATAGTCTTGGATCTTGCTGCGTGTTTTCATCACGGATCTGCCTGGTTCTCTGGAATGCACGCCTCTGGCAACCGCGCCGCTTCCGCATACAAAGCATGCGATCGCCTTGCTATAGGTTTCATGCTTGTTTTTCATCTTGCGCAGATATTTGGCTGCGATCTCTATGCTGATATCAGCTTGATACAGGTCAGCGGTTTTATAGCCATGTGCCTTTGCAAAGGCCGCGGAGCACTGCATGATGCCTTTGTAGCCGTACCGGCTGGTGGCCTTCGAGCGAAAGTTGCTTTCTCTCTGTGCCAACGCCATCAGTACCTTCGGGTCGATGTTATGTTTCTTGCCGGACTTGATAAAATATCCCGCCAGGGTGATGGACCATTTCTTGCCGATCTTCGGATTGCGGCTACGGATATATGCAGCAAGTCCCTTCTGATATTTGGAAACTTTTTTTATTTTTTTGACTTTGGTGACGTTGTTTTTTGTTTCAGAATTCTTCGGTTCTTCGCTTGCGGGCGATGTATCCTTTGTTTGCTGACTTTCGTCCTGCGTGGGTGCGGGGGCTGTCGCCTCCTCAGCCTGTTCGTTCACAGCAGAAGTCACAGGAAGCGTGTCGCTCACCTCATTGGCCTGTTCAGCATACGCAAAAGTATAACTGCTCAGGATAAGTGCCAAGATTAAAATGAATATCATCCCTTTTTTCTTCATATGCGTTCCTTTCTGATCGCGTTTCAGATCGGCAGACGCCGCAACGCGATCTTACAAACCTTTCGTACGAAAGATTAAAAGAATTTATCATAAATACCAAAGGCGAAAATAAACAATACGATTGCCGGCAGCCCGTAGGTCAGATAGCTGCGCATCCAGTCGTGCATCTTCAAGCCGTTTCCGGTATTTACTTCTTTTTTATAATTGTCCCAGCCCCAGCCATAGCGACTGACACAGAACAGAAGATAAACCAATGAACCAAGAGGCAGGAACAAATTGCTGACCAAAAAGTCTTCAAAATCCAGCACGGCACCACCAAAGATTGCGAAGCCGTCCCAGCTCCAGACGTTATAGCCGAGAACGCAAGGTACGGACAGTAAGGTAATCAGTACGAAATTCACCACACTGGACTTTATACGTGAACAGCCTGTCAGTTCCATGCCACAGCAGATGATGTTTTCAAAAACAGCCAGGACTGTTGATAACGCCGCAAAGGACATGAACAGGAAGAAGAGGCTTCCCCACAGGCGTCCCATTGCCATATTGGCGAAAATATTCGGCAGCGTAATAAAAATCAAACTCGGCCCCGAAGTCTGATCTACGCCATAAGTAAAGCAGGCTGGGAAAATGATCAACCCCGCCGTCACCGCGACAAAGGTATCCAGAAGCACAATACGCACGGATTCACCGAGCAGGGCATGCTCCTTGCCGATATAACTGCCAAAGATCGCCATCGCGCCGATACCCAGACTTAAGGTGAAGAAAGATTGATTCATCGCGCCGACTAGCGTATTGATGATACCGACTTCCTTCATGCGGGCAAAATCCGGCACAAGATAAAACTTTAAGCCTTCCGCAGCGCCCGGCATGGTCAGGCTGTTGACGGCCAGCACCACCATGATCACAAGCAATGCGATCATCATGACCTTTGTGACCCTTTCCAAGCCATTCTGCAGCCCTCTGGCACAGACAAAAATACACAGGGCGACCACAAATACCATCCAGAACATCATCACTTTCGGCTCTGACAACATTTCGCTGAAACCGCCCGCGATCTGCTCTGCGTTCTGTCCCTCAAACCTGCCTGCCGCGGTCAAATAGAAATAGTGCAGCATCCAACCGGCAACGGTCGTATAAAACATCATCAACAGATAACATCCGATCAAGCAGAAGTACCCGTGAATATGCCATTTCTGTCCCGGTTTTTCCAATGCCTGATAGGCTTTGACCGGACTCTTGCCACTGGCGCGGCCGACCGCAAACTCCATGGTCATAATCGGCAAACCGAGAATGATCAGAAATAAAATGTAGAACAGTACGAATGCGCCTCCGCCACCCTGGCCTGCCATATATGGGAATTTCCATACATTTCCGATACCGATGGCGCACCCCGCTGAAATCAGAATAAAGCCCACTCTTGACTTTAGATTCTCTCTTACCATGATTGTCTTCTCCTATATGTCTTCTTGTATAGTCTATCTTTATGATGGAACCTTAGCACTGAGCATCGCCGAAATCAAAATTGATGCGCGCTGTAGATTGTTGTTCGAAAATCGCCTTCTAAGGCATTGCATCATAACTTTATAATTGTACCACACTTTTTTTAGAAAATCCATATAAGAAAGTCAGCTTCGCCGATCAGATTTTTAGCGGTAGACTTTCTTGTTATTCCGGAAATATCGGAACGATATTTCCTACATAATAAAAAAAGCAGCCGATTGTTCGGCTGCAAAACGTTCTATTAGCGTGGCTCCACGATCAGTTTGATTGCGGTACGCTCTTCTCCTTCGATTTGAATATCCGTAAACGCGGGTACACAGACCAGGTCAATGCCGCCCGGTGCCACAAAGCCTCTGGCAATGGCGACGGACTTGATCGCCTGATTCAGCGCGCCTGCTCCAATCGCCTGGATCTCCGCCCCGCCTTTTTCTCTCATAACGCCAGCAAGTGCGCCTGCTACGGAATTCGGATTTGATTTCGCTGATACTTTTAAAATTTCCATGTTCGTTCCTCCTGATGATGGGTTCTTGTTTGCGTGGGTAGAATACACACTGCCTGCTACGTTCGCAGGACTGTCTCTATTATAAAGCATGTCCTCGGTCTTTTATCAAAGTTTTTTTCGACAATTTCTCCTATTTTTCGCACAACATACATCTTTTTTCACATTTTTTTCACATTTTTTCAGAAAACACTTGCAAAGTGATGAAAAATTTTCTATAATAACATTGTGGTTATCCCCCCTGATAACCTCATAATCTCAAATCCAAAATACCCCTTTTGAAGAAAGTAGACTGCTCCCCTGCAGTCTATTTTCTTTTGTGCTCAAAACCCTTTCTGTGTAGACAGTGCGCGATTCCTGTGCTACATTATAGATAAGCAGGAGGTCGTTTTTTATGAAGGTTTACGAATATCATCATCAAGCGGAATTTTTTTCGTCCAAGATTCTGGAGCACTATTTTTCGGATATGCGTCTAGGCATTTTTGATATTGAGACGATGGGACTCTCTCCCTCGCGCGCGGAATGTGTACTGGCTGGACTGATGACGGTCTCGCCGGACGGCAACTGCACCATGCGGCAGTATTTTGCGGAATCTCTGCGCGATGAAAAACAGCTGCTAACAAAACTGCTTGCGGATCTGAATCGCTTTGACTACATCCTGACCTATAACGGCAAGCATTTTGACCTGCCTTTTATCACCAGACGGGCGGAGCTGCTGGGTCTTACGGATTACCGCATTCGCCCATACAATCTGGATCTCTATCTCTGTCTGAATGGTCACAGCGAGATCCGCAATATCCTGTCAAGTCTCAAGCAGAAAGCCGTGGAAGAATACATGGGGCTCGCGCCGCAACGCGGCGATGAGATCTCCGGTAAGGAAAGCATCGCGCTTTATCGCGCTTTCGAAAAAACATGCGACGAAAATAAAAAAAAGAATCTGCAGCGCAAGATCCTCCTGCATAATCACGATGACATCCTGCAGCTGTATAAGATCCTGCCGATCATTCTGCAGACGGATATCCACAAGGCGATGTACGCATTGGGATTTCCGGTCGCCGGGCAGAACGGCTGGCCGCAGCTGAACCTTTCGTTCTGCAAATGTGCTGGCGGCGCGCTGCTGCTTTCCGGAACCTACAGTGGTGAAACATTCTTGTTTTCGGCCTATCCTGCAGATGATCATCCATATGACTGTCATTTTTACGCGGACGGCAGTTTTGAGTTCGCTCTGCCGCTTCAGCAATACAAAGGAAGCGCGTTTTGCAATGTCAAAGCCTGCTTTGACGATACCTCCTGTTTTGAAGAATATCCGGGGTTTGTCAACGGCTTTTTAATCCTGACACAGAACCAAAAGCCGAATTATCTGGAGATCAACATGCTCGCACGCCATATTTTGCAAAAGATGATGGAGGATTTCCCAAAAAACACTTGAAAAGTGTCTGCATTTGTGCTACACTGTTCAAGTAATGTGGCTCTATGGTCAAGCGGTTAAGACTCCGCCCTCTCACGGCGGCTACCCGGGTTCGAATCCCGGTAGAGTCACCACAAAAAGACATCTGTTTTTCTCAGATGTCTTTTTTCATGTTTTCGCCGGAATCCGGCGCTCCGGAACTTTTAAGAAAACCCCTCTGGACAAAAGTTCCTCGACCTGCCCGGTCAGCCCCTTGGCAAAGCAACAGAAAACCCGCCATATCCGGCGGGTTTTAGCTGAAAAGGTCTTATTCGTTTCGTGGTTTATCTGCGGCCGGTGTATGCCCCGCTGCCCAGAGGCGATCGGCGACCGGCGCCCATTCCTTGGCATATTCGGTACATTTGCTGCACAAATGCTCGCAGGTTTCCGGTGCTTCCAGATCGGTAGACTTGGCGCCGGTGCGGTTGACCAATTCCTGCAGGATCTCCGGGTTCTCCAGCATCGGGCATGGCTTGAGGAAGTTGTCATTGAACGGCTGTCCTTCCTTATACGCCAAAAACAGCGGCTGCTGCAGGCATTCGAGCAAGGACTTTTCCTTAATGTTGGCGCCGGAATAATGGACGAAGACGCACGGTTCCACATCGCCGTTGGCGTTGATATGGCAGTAACGTTCACCGCCTGCCACGCAGCCGTGTACAAATTCCCCGTCGTTCTGGAAATCGATGGCGAACAGTTCCTTGCCGCCCTCAATTCCTCGAATCTCACGGATCTTATGATACATGTATTCCCTCTGTTCCGGACTCAGCAAAAGATCGGTGCTGGCGTTGTTGCCAACCGGCATATAATGGAAAAACCAGGCGAAAACGCAGCCCTTATCGATCAGCATATCCAGAAATTCATCACTGGTGACCGTCAGATAGTTTTGACTGGTGTAGCAGATCGAAACGCCGAACGGGATATGATGTTTATGCATCAGATCCATAGCAGCGAGCGCCTTATGATAATGTCCCGCGCCTCTTCTGCCGTCGTTACTTTCTTCGAATCCCTCAATGCTGACGGAAACGAAAAAGTTGCCGACTCTCAAAAGCTCCTGACAGAATTTTTCGTCGATCAGTGTACCGTTGGTGAATGCGTGAAACGCCACGTCTTTATGTTTTTCACAGAGTTTGATGATGTCATCTTTGCGGATCAGCGGCTCACCGCCCGTGAAAAGATACGCATAAATACCGAGTTCCTTGCCCTCGGTGATGATCTTATCCATCATTTCATAGGAAAGATTCATCTTATTGCCGTATTCCGCAGCCCAACATCCGGTGCAATGCAGATTACATGCGGTGGTCGGATCCATCAGGATGATCCACGGAATGTTGCAGCCGTATTTTTTCTTCATCGCCAGAGACTTCTTATATCCCATAAATCCGGCTTCAAATCCCGCGTTCAAAAAAAATGTCTTGAGAATATGTGGGTCGACTTCCCGCAGAATACGCTGTGTGTAATGTGTCCACTTGCTGTCCGGATTCTTTGCAAGGTTCCTAAACATCTCATAAGAAGATGCCTCCCAGTTATCCCCCATAATTTTTTCGACTTTGTCTATTAAAGGCAACATTACTTCCGAAAAATCCTGTTTTTGACTCTTTTTGATAATGGAGTCCAGCGCCATTTCAAAAGCTTTTCTTTCTGCTATGTGTGCTAAACTTTTTGCCATCTAGATTCATCCTTTCTTAACAAAATTCATGTACTACCCTTTTTGTTTTTATTTGTCCTGCAGGCTTTTTTCCCTACGCAAACGTTTTCACGCCGCGCACCCTGCACTTTTTAATATTTTATACCCTAAACACGAAAAGAATTCACGGGACAAACATGCAGACTGTCCAAATTTTTTACCTCGTTAAAATTCTGTTACATTTTTGGACAAAAAGTCGAATCTGTCCAAATGCTGGCGGATTTTGTTTGCCTCTATCCTGATTTTTCAAGTATAATGATAAGTACTATGCAAAACGTCGCAAATGTATCAGAGTGGAGGAACCATCACCATGGCAGATTCAAATATAACAAAACGCGCGCTGGCTGCTGCACTGAAAGACCTGATGGAACAGAAACCCTTTTCCAAGATCAATGTGGCAGAGATCTGCGAAAAATGCGGCATGAACCGCAAGAGTTTCTACTATCACTTTAAGGATAAATATGACCTCGTAAACTGGATCTTTGATATTGACTTTGCGAAAGTTTTGGCAGAGCACAAAGCGGAGCGTTTCACCTGGCCGTTCCTGGAAGCGGTCTGCGAATGTTTCTATGAAAACCGTTCCTTTTACCGCAAGGCGCTCAAGATCCGTGGGCAGAACTGTTTTATCGACCACTATCGCGAACGGCTGGAGCCTTTCATGCAGGACGGGATGCGCAAGATCCTGAGCGAAACGGAATATATGGACTTTCAGATCAATTTTTTCGCGGATGCGTTTATCGGTTCTCTGGAACGTTGGCTTTCGGCAAGCGAATGTATGTCGGCATCGCAGCTGATCGACTGTGTCAAGGCCTGCATCAAATCCTGCTCGGAGATCGCTGAACTTTCCGATAGCGCAGAACCAAAGGCTTTAGGTAAAAATTAAAGAAAATTTCTATAAAATGTTTGTAAGGTTATTGATGCAGCCACTTGCTTTTTCAACATTTCCAAAACGGCGGTTTTACAAGCATTACGGGCTTTATCCACAGCAGTCTTTCAGATTGTATACAATTTATTTCACATTTCTATGTGGATAACTCAGTGCCAGGCAAAGGTTCAAATTCCAATCTATTTGATATACTTATCGATTTGTCAAGAGCAAGTTATCCACAGATTTTTGTAAAAATTTTTGAAGAAAAAAACTCCCACTCGGATTTCCCATCCACCGTAGGAGTTTCTTTTACTTTTCTTAGATTTTTATTTTCTTTTTTCTTAACGCATTTCTCTAAGGAAAGCCTCGTAGCCGCGTTTCGTTTCATAGACATCGACCTTGCTGGTCAGTTCCCAAGGCGCGTGCATGTTCAACACCGCTACGCCGCAGTCAATGACGTTCATGCCGTACAGCGCCAGAATGTACGCGATGGTACCGCCGCCGCCGACGTCGACCTTGCCGAGTTCCGCAAGCTGAAAACGAACTTTGGCTTCATCCATGATCTTACGGATCTTCGCGATATATTCCGCGTTGGCATCGTTGGAACCGGATTTTCCTCTCGCGCCTGTGAACTTGTTGAAGACCATGCCGCAACCTGTGATCGAAGAATTTTTCTTTTCATAAGCTTCCGCGTAGAGCGGATCATAGGCCGCGCTGACATCCGAAGAAAGCATGTGCGAGTTCTTCAGCGTTCTACGCAAGGCAAGGTCGCTGTACGAGCCCATGCGGTCGAGCAGTTCCGCCACGGTGTTTTCGAAAAATCTGGATTCCATGCCGGTCGCGCCGACGCTGCCGATCTCTTCTTTGTCGACCAGAATGCAGCATGCCGTCCTTTCTACATGATCCACGTTGAGAATTGCCTTGAGCGAAGTGAACGCACAGACGCGGTCATCCTGACCGTAGGACATGATCAAGCTACGGTCAATGCCGGCTTCTCTTGCTTTGCCTGCCGGTACAATCTCCAACTCCGCCGAAAGGAAATCATCTTCTTCGATATCATATTTTTCCTTTAAGAGTTTCAGGATATTAGCCTTGGTCGCTTCCTTTTCTTTTTTGCTTTCCTCTTTATCGTCCTGCTTCAGCGGACGGCTGCCGATCAGCACGTCAAGCTGTTCCCCCTCGATCACGACGGAAGCTTTCTTTTCCATCTGCTTGGCGGCCAGATGCGGCAGCAGGTCAGTCACACTGACAACCGGATCATCCTCCGCTTCCCCGATGACAATGTCCACCTTGCTTCCGTCCTTTTTGGCTACAACGCCGTGGATCGCCAACGGAAGCGCAACCCACTGATATTTTTTCACGCCGCCGTAATAGTGCGTATCCAGATAGGTAAATCCGGTTTCCTCGTACAGCGGATTTTGTTTTACGTCCAGGCGCGGTGAGTCGATGTGCGCGCCGAGGATGTTCATACCCTTTTCTAAATCTTCACTGCCGATGTGGAACAGGATCACGGCCTTGTCCATATTGACGGCATAGACCTTATCGCCCGCTTTCAGCGTTTCTCCGGCCTCGATGATCGTTTCCAGATCCCGATAGCCTGCAGCCTCCGCCATCTGCACAGTCAACGCCGCGCATTCTCTTTCGGTCTTGCCGCGACTCAAAAACTCGCGGTATTCACCGCAGAGCGCTTCCAACTCCGCAAGCTGCTTTTCGTTATAGTCGTTCCAGGCATTTACTTTTTCCATCTGTCTTGATACCTCTTTTATCTTAAAATTCTGAATCGGATCATGTGTAAGAACATTGTACCATAAGTTCTAAGCTCTGTCTGCGCCTGCGGCTTG
>DJPG01000017.1:58463-60006 GCA_002439735.1 Firmicutes bacterium UBA6418
AATCGCTAAGAACTCTGGGCATCTGTCTTATAACACGCTTCGCTTGTTTCAATGATTCCTACCTTGCGGCAACGCCGCAAACATAATCGAAGGAATCATTCCATCAGCTCTGCCGTCGCCTGCGGCTCGGCAATCACTGTGTAAGGACATTATACCACCTTCGGGCTGTTTTCACGCATTGGAAAATCAAAAGCCAGACTTCGTATAAGCCTTTCTTTCGAAGCCTGACTTTCATTCAAAATTACTTTCCGCAAATCTGATTGGCGATTTCAACAAAAATTTCAATTCCGTATCGAAGTGCCTCTTCATTAAAATTCAATATGGATTCATGGAGCGATCCGGTTGTTGTATTCTCCTGTTCACATCCAAGCATGAACATGACTCCCGGTATGACTTCCTGATAGTATGCAAAATCTTCCGACCCCATATGTGGTCTTTCAACTTCAAGCGCCCTGCCCTTGTTCCTATGGTTCCGCAGGGACAATCCGGCATCATATGAAGCGCAAAGATACCGTCTACATCCGGGTTTTTCAATGCGCCATCATTGATGACGCATTTTGCGCCTCCATTTGCCTCTTCTCCAGGCTGGAAAAAAATTTTATCACACCTTTAAACAATGCCTTGTTATTATCCATTTGTTTTTCCTCCTTGCAATGGAATTTCGTTTGTTAATATTTGTAACAAATATCATGCCAATTTCAGGACGCGCTTTTTTGCAATATTTATGTTTATATCTTTTGGTGTTTGCAATATATTACTGCAATGATTTGCACATTTGCAATTTTTTGCGAATGCGAGAATAGAAATTAACATTCTTCATTTAATACCCAAGGTCTTGCATTTGTAATAAAATGTCCGCAAGGGTACATCCAATTCGGCTGCAGCTTTATTCTTGGTATCTGCTGTCTGCGCGTATGGATTGCACCGTTCCGCGATTCACGGTGCTGTGCAGCCGGTGTGCGGCTTCGCGTGACCTTTTGCGGTTTAGCAGGTTATCGTCTGGTTCCGTGAAGTGTAAAGGAGTATCCTGCGTACAAGGTATCGAGCATGCCGCTCAAAATCGCCAGAAACGGGAAAAGCCCTGCGCCGCTTCTCATGCGCAACGCAAGGCCAAGGACGGTTCAACTCGGAGCAGAGGTGGAAATATTCACAAGTTTCTGCTATAATTCTATTGATTTTGTTCAATGTTATTCTGCGTTGCTTGAGGCAACGCAGATTTCCGCACTATAATGAGCGTGCAAAGGAGGAATGCACTATGTTTCAAGATAACCTAAAAGCACTTCGTAAGGAAAAAGGAATCACACAAGAGGAACTCGCAACACGATTGAATGTTGTGAGGCAGACCGTTTCAAAATGGGAAAAAGGTCTTTCAGTTCCCGACTCGGATCTGTTAATAAAGCTGGCGGAGATTTTGGATGTCCCTGTAAGCCGATTGCTCGGATCCAAAATTGAAACAGAAGCGAAGCCCGACGCTTTGGCAGAGCAGCTTTCGCGGATCAACGAGCAGTTGGCTATCAAAAACAGACGGGCAAAGAGAGTATGG
>DJPG01000017.1:60124-60347 GCA_002439735.1 Firmicutes bacterium UBA6418
ACTTCACAAGTCGTTGTTGGAACGGAGATAGATAATTAAAAACTTAAATCGTTTGTGCAGCAACCTTCTTCCCTCCAAAAACGCAAAAACACCCCGCACCATGCGCCCTGTAAACGCACGGTGCGGGGTGTTTGTCCTGTTATGCGGCTTTCGTCAGATACACGATTCCGGCGACTAAATCCACACGGTCAACGTCATATCCTGCGTTGTAGATGGTATTGGA
>DJPG01000017.1:60456-60851 GCA_002439735.1 Firmicutes bacterium UBA6418
CTCCTCCACCTTGGAAAACGGCAACGCAATCGCTTCTTCTGTCTGCACGGAGAGATAGCCCCCGATGGGTGCAAAGCTGGAATTGCTGGCGACGTGAAGCGTTTTTGGGGCTTCCGGCGCGGCTTCCGTTTCTTCCTCCGGCAGCGTTACCTTACCGATGAAATTGAAGTAAATCTCGATCTGCTGGTCGTACTGATAGCGGTTGATTCTTCTGCGCTCGTAGACGGTCACCTTGTCGATGAACTCATTGAGCATGGGTGTGGTCAGCTCGGTAAAGTTCGTTTCCAGCAGCCGGTCATAAATGCGGGCGTGGGGCGTGTCCTGTGCAAAGCACCACAACTGCCCTAAAACTCTGCTTGCAGCCGTGGACGTACCCACGGCAAAGGGGATTGTAG
>DJPG01000107.1:0-16271 GCA_002439735.1 Firmicutes bacterium UBA6418
CACAACCCGACAGGATTCGACGAAGCACAGGTGTCACGCGGCAGGCAGCCGGACGATCATGGGGTACGGCGGTGCATAAAAAAGCCCTGAAATTCCCATAATAAGATCGAAAATCAGCTGTTTTTTGACTTTTTGTCCAGTTTATGGTAAACTGGTAAGGTCGGAGAATAGGAGGGCTTATGATCGATAAACCAAAAGGCCGGGCTGAACAGCTCCTTGAGCGGTTCTTTCTCTGGTGCCGTTCACAGAAAGAAGAAATGCAGGATGTCTTTGCGCCTGCCGGTGAATTGCTCCGAGAAAAAAAGGCGTCACACCCACTTCTGGCTAAAATCACAATCACGGTAAGCTGCCTGCTCGTCTGTGGGCTGGTTATCGTCGGCTTTGCCACACCGAAAACAGTACATGTTGTTGTGGACGATTCGTTGGAGGAAACTCGGACGACATATCAAACAACAACGATGCGCGTGGACTCGTTTTTGGAGAATCACGGCGTTGATTATGTTTCCGGACAAGACGTCATCGATGTGCAGATGCACGATGGGATCGATGATGAAATGGAGATTCATATTACGAAAGCGTTTCAGGTGAGCGTGACAGCGGACGGTAAAACGCACAAGCTGATCACATTGCCGACTACGGTCGGAGAGATTCTGGCGGAACTTTGCATTGTGCCGGGATCGGAGGATCTTCTGAACGCGGATCTGGATGACGCTGTTTATAAGGATGAGGAGATCATTTTACAGCGGGTACGTAAGGAATATGAAACCAAAACAGTAAAAACGAATTTTGAAGTAAAATATGTTGCCGACAGTTCTTTGGTCATCGGCGAGACCAAAGTAGGACAAAAAGGCCGCAAAGGCGTAAAAGAAGAAACCTATGAAGTGACCTACATTGACGGGAAAGAGGTCAAGAGAACTCTGTATACGACAGAGACGAAAAAGACAAAAAAAGACAAACTGATTCACTATGGGACGAAGCTCCTTTCGGGAATACCGTCCGGACTTAAGTACAAGGAGAAGATCAGCCGGGTTCGCGCTGTTTCCTACTACTATCCGGGAAACCCGCATGGTTCCTATGGCCTGCCGTGCGAATACGGTACCTGCGCCGTGGATCCGGACTTGATCCCGCTGGGTTCACTCCTGTATATCGAGGGCTATGGCTATGCAATTGCCAACGATGTCGGCGGAGCAATCAAGGGAAAGACGGTCGATGTGTACATGGAACGCATGGCACAATGCGGTATCTGGGGCGCGCGCTGGTGCGACGTATATGTCATCCGCTACGGTGCGTAGCTCTGGCGGCAGACCAAAGAATCGAAAAGAAAATCCTTCCGCACAGTCGAAAATCACTGTTTGGAAGGATTTTGCTTTTTATTTATCGATCTCCGAGGAGAACACTGTCGGTGGTGAACTTACTGCCGCTGATCTCTTCAAACTTATGCAGAAGATCTTCAATCGTCAGCTGTTGCTTCTCTTCGCCACGAATATCAAGAATAATGCGACCCTTATCCATCATAACCAGACGATTGCCATAGTTGATGGCGTCCTGCATATTGTGGGTAACCATCAGCGCGGTCAAACCGTGCTCGCGAATGATCTGATCACTGAGCTGCAGAACCTTTGCGGAGGTTGCGGGATCCAGTGCCGCGGTGTGCTCATCCAGAAGCAGTAGCTTCGGCTTTTGCAGCGTTGCCATCAGCAGGGTGACTGCCTGCCGCTGCCCGCCGGAGAGCAGACCGACTTTCGTTTTCATGCGATCCTCCAAGCCGAGACCGAGTTGCGCAAGCGATGCACGGTACAGCTCCCGCTCTTTCTGCGAGATGCCCCAGGCGAGAGTTCTGCGTTTCGTTCTGCGATATGCCATGGCGAGATTTTCCTCAATCATCATGGTCGGCGCTGTGCCCATCATCGGATCCTGGAAAACTCTGCCGATGTACTTGGCTCTTTGGGTCTCATTTTTGTACGTCAGGTCCTCACCGTCAAGGATGATACGCCCGCCGTCCGCCTTATGTACACCGGCAATGAGGTTTAGCATGGTGGATTTACCGGCGCCGTTGCCGCCGATGACCGTGATAAAGTCACCGTCTCTTATGGTCAGGTTCAAACCCTGAAAAATCTGTTTTTCATTGATCGTTCCGATATTGAACGATTTATCGATCTGGATCATTCTAAGCATGTGCTTCGCCTCCCAACTCCTGCGCGATGAGCGCGTCGTATTTTTTTGCGTTTTCACGACGCAGCTTCCGCTCTGCGGATTTTTTCTGCAGAACCGGAAGCGCAAGGGCGAACGCTACGATGATCGCGGTGATGATTTTGAGGTCGGTCGCCTTGAGGAAGCTGAAGGTCAGCGCGCAGGCGATGACGGTACGGTAAATGACCGCGCCGGCAATAATCGCCAGAAGCTTGAGCGCGAAGTTCATATCCCTGCGGATAAAAATCACTTCGCCGATGATGACCGAAGCAAGACCGATGACGATCGTTCCCTGTCCCATGGTGACCAGTGCCGAACCGTAGTCCAGCTGCGCGATCAGGCTGCCGGAAAGCGCAACCAGGGCGTTGGAAATCATCAGACCGAGGATGATGATGCGGTCGGTTCTGACACCGAGCGAGCGAGCCATATTTTGGTTGCTGCCGGTCGCGCGCACCGCGCAGCCGATCTCGGTACCGAAGAAATAATATAACAGCGCGACGATTACCAGACAGAAGATACCGCCGAGAATGATCGAGATGGTATTGCTTGCGGTTCCCTCCGGGAGCAGAGAAAGCATCCAGGTCTTGATGGATGGCTGCTCGAGCGCAACGGTCGCCTTGTCGCTCATGATGCGGATATTGACCGAGTAAAGCGCGATCATGGTCAATATCCCGGACAAAATCGCCGGGATCTGAAAGATCGTATGTAAAAAACCGGTCACGAATCCGGCTGCCGCGCCTGCCAAAACCGCGCAGAGAATCGCCAGACCCGGACTCATGCCGGTATTGATCAGGACAACCGTGACCGCAGCACCGAGCGGGAAGGTACCCTCTACGGTCAGATCCGCGATGTCAAGAATTCTGAATGTTAAATATACCCCCAGCGTCAGGATCGCCCATATGAGACCTTGGGCGATGCCGCTCAGGATGGTTGCTGCTGATATCATTTCTAAACCTCCGAAACCTGCAGCGGATGCGCGGCTCTTTCAGGCGGGCGCATCCACTGCTGTTTTGTGTGCGTCTGTAGTTTTGTTTTTACTGTTTTTTTACTTTTTCGTGTATGGAGACCACATCCACGCTACGGGAGCAGAGTTGCGGTGCTCTTCAGATCATCCGGGATCGTGATGCCTAATTTATCGGCCGTTTCGGTATTGATGGCAACCTCCAGAACATCTTCCGATGTCTGATATTCTACAGGCATCTCTGCAGGTGTTGCTTCACCCTTGAGGATCTTGACCGCCATCGCGGCGGTTGTCTTGCCTAATTCGTAGTAATTGATGCCGTAGGTCGCGAACGCACCATTTCCGACCATACCGGATTCGCCGACGATGGTCGGGAGACCGCATTCGTTGGCGGCGGCCGATACGGTTGTCATGCCATCAGCCAACGTGTTGTCGGTTGGGATGTAGATGAAATCAACCTGTCCCTTGAGGGATTCAATGGCGGATTTTGCTTCGTCGATGGCGGAAATCGTCTTCACAACGGATTCCATGCCCTGCTCTTTGATGGCCGCTTCCGCAAGATCCGACTGGATCTTGGAGTTGGATTCGCTGGAGCAGTACATGATTGCGACCTTCTTAGCATCCGGGATCAGCTGTTTGCCGAGCGCGATCTGCTGCGCGACCGGGTTCATATCGGAAGTACCGGTGAGGTTTGCGCCCGGAGCGTCATTGGAAGCGATCAGACCGGAGCCTGCAGGATCGGTAACCGCCGTGAAAAGAACCGGAATATCGGAAGTCTTTTCTTTGACAGCCGATGCGCAAGGCGTCGCGACTGCGAGGATCAGATCGGAATTTTCGTTGATCAGCGTATCCGCGATGCTCGGACAGTTCGCAGCCTCTGCTGCAGCGGACAGTTGGTGGATGGTAATGTTTTCCCCATCGACATAGCCAGCGTCAGCAAGGCCATCAATGAAGCCCTGGGTTGCGTTCTGCAGTGCCGTGAATTCGCCGAACTGCATGATGCCGATCTTTAATTTTTCACCGTCGGTACCGGAATCGGCGTCATCGCCGGAGCTGCCGCAGCCTGTCAGAAGCAGTGCCGCCGTGAGCAGACAGATCAAGAATAAAGAAAGTGTTTTCTTTGAAGTGTGCTTTAACATGTTCATGTTTGTCCTCCTAAAATGTTTCAAAGTTTTAATGTTTGGGAATCGATACGAAATAAAAAGCCACTTGCGGTATTATTATGGGTAAATAAACCACAAGCGGACTTTATCATTCACATATTCAGTTTATGGCTACTATGTGATTGCAAGTCTTTTTTACCTTATGCAATTGTCCTTCGTAAAGTAATCATAGTAATAAAGACCGAATAACATTGCTCTTCCTCCCGAATTTTATTTGTCGAATCTTTCGGTTCTGTAGACATCTTACAACGGCAAAACGCATTTGTCAATAGAAATTTTCAGAAAATTCAAAAAAATAATAAAAAAGCATGGGAAAATTGGTTCGGTGCACAAAAACACAAGAACCCCTGACTGTTTTCTTTGTCAGGGGTTTTAGAATGGGCGCAAAGCTAGCGCAGGTGTTTTTCGATCAGATCCAGGAATGTGTCGACATATTCGCTGCTTGTGAAGATCGCGCGGGCGAGCGAAGCGTTGCCGCCGCCCTTGCCGTTATAGATCGAAGCGTTTTCCTTGACCAGCCGGCCGCAGTCCGTCCTGCCGTTTGACACCAGAAAAACCGTGTGCGTCGGTTCATGAACCAGGAAAGCGATCTTGTCGATCTGCGGGGAGATCTCGCGACCCAGAGAAGCCAGATCGTCGAGCGATAAAAGCTCGTAACGCCGGACGAGCGGAAGCGCACTGCCCGCGGCAACGGACGCGGTGATCTCCGCCTGTATCGCGGCAGCCTCTCTGGCAAGGACTTCCTTTTTGAGCAGGTGGAGCTGCGTACGGGACTCCTTGTTCTTTTCCTGGCTGCTTTCGTACTTGTCGAGGACATCTTCCGTACCGGCGCTCAGCTTATTGCAGAGGGCGGTCAGCACATCCATCTCCTCCTGATATTTGAGGAAGGCGCGTCTGCCGGCCTCAAAATAAATACGGAACATCCCCTTGTTCGGCTCCACTTTGAAGATCTTGACCATGCCGACCTGCCCGGCTGTGGACGGGTGCGTACCGCAGCAGGCAACGCAGTCCGCTGGGTTTTCGATATCGCCGACACAGACGATCGTGATGTCCTGTTCGATGGTGAGGGCTTTGCGGAGCGGAAGATGCTCGGCTTCTTTTTTGGTATCGAAATGGCGCGTGATGACCGGCGCGTTGCTCCAGATCGCTTCATTGGTACACAGCTCGGCGTGCTTCGCCATTTCCCAGGTGACGGTCTGAAACTCCGGTTTCGCTTCCAGGCTGATGTCGATCGTCATATAATGGTCACCCATGTGGAAGCCGCGGTTGACGCCGCCGTATTCGCGGTAGAACATCCCGCTGAGGATGTGCTCGCCGCAGTGACGCTGCATATTGTCGAAGCGGTGCTCCCAGTCAATCGCCAGCCGGACGGTATCCCCGGGCGCGAACGCGTTTTGCGGAGCCTCGACACAGTGAAAGATCTCGTCCTGATATTCATAAACGTCTGTGACCGGGAAGTCGTTCATGCTGCCGATATCACAGCTCTGCCCGCCTCCGGTCGGGAAAAAGATCGTCTGATCCAGACATACCAGCGTCTTGCCGTCGCGGCTCTGCACACTCTGAACAACGGCGTCACATTCTTTTTGATAAACGTTTTCGCGAAACAATCTGCGTGTATTCATAAAAATCCTCCTGCTGATAGAATGGTTAGAATTGATAGAATCATTGTAACACAGCTACATATAAATAGCTATGAAAAAGATCCGAAAGCGAAAGGAAAGAATGGAATGAGAAAGGGAAAATTTCTTCTGCTGCTGGCAGGATGCGCGGTGCTGCTCGGTTTGCTGTTCCGGTTCCTGATCTGGACGGGATCCTCTCCGACAGTACAGGTCATGCCGGAGCAAAAGCCGGTCATCGTCATCGACGCGGGACACGGCGGCATGGATGGCGGCGCGTCCTCGGCAGACGGCGTGCAGGAAAAAGACATCAACCTGGCGATCGCCAAGTGCCTGCAAGAAGAAATGCGGGGCTATCCGGTGGAAGTCAAGATGACCCGAACCGATGACCGCGGTCTGTATACGGACGATGAACGACCGATCCGCCAAAAGAAGCGGGAAGATCTTTTGAACCGCAAAAAAATGATAGAGCAGGAGGATGTAATCCTAGGGGTATCCATCCATCTGAACAGCTTTCCACAGGATGAAAAAGTATACGGCGCGCAGGTTTTTTATCCGCCGGAAACGAACGCGGGAACAACTGTTTCCGAGCAGGAATATACGGCCGGGGAGTTCGCGGAAGCGATCCAGAAATCGCTGGAAACCAACATTTCGGACGGTAGGGAACGCAGCGCGATGAGCAAAAATGATATTCTGCTTTTTCAGGACACCGACAGCAGCGTGCTCTTGGTAGAATGTGGATTTTTGTCGAACCCCAACGAGTGTATGCTGCTGCAAACGGCAGAATATCAACGGCTTTTGGCATCCTGCATCTGGCAGGGAATCAATGAAATTTTATACCTAAAAAAGGTAGAAACGTTGGAGATCATTGACAGTGCGAACAAGAGCGTAAAAACTAAAAAATCCAACACAAAAATATGTGGATAACTTTCCGTTGACAAATGGACATGAAAGCGTTCAACGTTGAAATTTCAACATCCATCAAAACACAAGTTATCCACAGGGGAATGTTGAGAAAATTGTATACAATTTTTGAAACCGATGTGGATAAAGGCGAAAAGGATTGAAAAAAGCGGCGTTCTTAGGTGTTGAAAAATGTTTGCCGGCTGTGGCGAACAACAGTTGACATAATTCGACAAAATGTTAAAATAAAGTGAGGTGCTTTGCGAGACAAACGCAGGGCATAGAGCAAGGAAAAACAAAAGACAAAGGGGGACTATCTATGTTTTACGATTATTATGAATATTACGGCTCACCGGTGAGCCGATTCGGAAACGGCTTCGCATTGCTTCTGGCGGCGGCTGTACTTGCGGTGATCGCAGGCATTGTGTTGTTCTTGACATTCTTGAACAAAAAGCATGAGGGCAAATATCACGGCTTTAAGGGGAAGCTGTATAATTTTTTGAATTTCAACCGGTTTTATGCAGAGGGCATCGTTCGTTTCCTGTACGTTATTACTGTCTGTGTTCTGGTTCTGGTCGGCGCCGCGCAGATGATCCTGGGATTGGACGCAGGCTCTTCTGTAATATTCTGGCTGGGTGCCGGACTTTTGGTGCTCGGCAATCTTGCGGCGCGTATCTGCTGTGAGCTGGTGATGATGTTCATCATCCTCTGCCGCAAGACAGTTTCCGTCGACCGCAGACTGAGCAAGATGGAGTCCGCGTTTACCTTTACAGAGGAAGACGCGGATGACGGAGCGACTATGAAATCCGGAGCCGATGCCGAAGCAGAGAGTGAGATAGAGGATGCAGCACCCGTCGAGAAAGCGGTCACTGAAGATCTGCCGGCGGCAGCCGCAGATCCGGAGCCGATGCAGGCAGAAGAAGCGGACAACGGGAATGCGTCGGAAGATGAGCGTGTATGAAACGGATCCGGATCACACTCACATTGGCGGTAGCTGTAGCGATTGCGCTTCTTTTGATCACCGATCATGCAGTCAGTCTGGCACTCAGCCGCAAACAGAGCTTCGACAAAGTACAGTAGGAGAAACGAATGGATTTCAGCAGTATCTTGAACAGTTATGAAACAACGGAATGGAAGGCGCTCAGCCAAAAGGAAGACAGCGCGGTCTATCGCGTAAAAGACAAACACGCCGGTTCTTTTATCCTGCGTCTTTACAGCCGCGAGATGCCGGTCTATAAAGCTGTCAAATGGCAGGACTGTCCGGGACTCCCGCAGGTTTATGACTGCCGGTGGGAACAAGGCTTTTTTGTTGTCAAGGAACAGTTTATCAACGGCATTTCTCTGCAGGAAATGATCGACGGCGGCGAAAGGATGGGTGAAAAGCGAGCTATGCAGATCACGTCACAGATCTGCCGCGCGCTCGCCTGCCTGCATGAAAAGGGTTTCATCCATCGTGACGTTAAACCGGAGCATGTGCTGCTGACCGCAAAAGAAGAACTGTTCCTGATCGACTTAGACGCCGCGATGCGCATCGAGCCAAAGAAGAAGAACGATACAAGGCTTTTGGGTACCGCCGGATATGCCGCGCCGGAGCAGTTCGGACTGACCCGTTCCGATGTGCGCACCGATGTTTTTTCCGTTGGCATCCTCCTGAACATGCTCCTGACCGGACAGCATCCGGCAGTCCTGCGTTACCGCGGCGGGCAGGCGGACGCGATCATTCAGAAATGTACGGCCATGAACCCGATGGATCGCTATCAGAATATGGAGGAGCTTTATGCCGCGCTTTCCTGGCAGAAACCGCAGCAGCCGATCCTTTCCGAAACCGATGACCATATGGAGCATACGAATCGAACCGTGCCGGAGACGGAAAGTGAGCCCAAACCGGATGCCGGAAAGAACCGGCTGGCAGGCAAGAAGCTCGCGGTGCTCGCGGCCGTGCTGCTCCTGTGCCTTGTCGGAATCTTCGGCATGAAAGATTTTCCTCCGAGCGAGGAAGCGGGAACATCGGCGAAAGACGGAAACTCAGCGGAGACTGTGCGGAATACGGAGGATCAGACCCCGCTGCGCGCCGAAAACGGTGAACTGCAGCTGTATTTAGGTTACCCCGGCGGGGAAACACTGCTTTATAACTGCCGCAGCGGCAGCCAGTGCGTGGATGTTGTTACCGAGGACAACCTGCCGATAGAAGCGGATTGGGAAGTTTACGCAGATGAGCAGATCGGCAGGATCGAAGGTTGGGATGAGGACTGGCAGCTATGGAGGCTGGGGTCGCAAGGCGCTAAAACGGGAGCGGAAGGATTTGTGCATGCGAGCAAGGATGGAAAGACCTATGCGCTTCGCATTGTGGTGACCGGCGAACCGCTCAGCGCTTACAGCAAGCTTCCGCGGTTCAGCAATCTCGCAGATGGTTATCTGGAGCCGACACAGGATGCGGGCGGTGACAGCCGGTCGTTTGTGCGCTGCGAGTATCAGCCGGAAACGAAAAAGACGCTGTATCTGGCGACATCGTACGCTTTTAACGATCAGGAGCCGGTCTGCACGGACGAACGGGTCACGATCGAGCAGATCGATCAGCCGGATGACTGGCCGAATCCGTGGGTCTACAAGTTGACCTTCGATAACCCGGACGGCGGCGACGCCGTTTTTCAGGTCACACATGCCGCTGGCAGACTTGCGTTTAAGCTTACGGAGGCATAGAGAAGGATCCGATGAAATTGTACATAGCGGACCGGCGCACAGTGGATGGAAACGAAGCGATCCACCGGAAGCGCGGTCCGTTTTTTCTTTGTCTCTTATTTAGCATGGTGCATAACCTTTTGAGCTCACGCTATGATAAAATATTCCCATAAAACCGCGGCAGCGGATTGCAGCAAATAGACTGCCGCAGAGAAAGAAGAGAAGGAGAACGAGGAGAAGTATGAAGAAAAAGATTTTTGCAATGGTGCTCACACTTTGCATGGTACTGACCATGATGCCGAGCATGGCGTGGGCAGAGGGATCAGGAGAAGGACCTGTATATGAGGATGTTTTGGCTGTCATGTATCAAAATGGGCCAGAAGCTTTAGGCATGCAGCAACCATATGTTACGAGCGTAGGAGAGAGCACCGGAATCATGCTGATGCAAGGCGTAAAACAGGAAACCGGCGCAATCCGGAACGAGGTTCCGGTTGTTTACAACTCAGTTGAGACTAGTCATGTGCAGAAGAACTTTACAAGTTTTTCGATTGCAGTTTATAAGGATGGCCTTTCGGATGCTATTTGTGAGCTTAAAGAAAATGGGACAAACAAGAGTCAGGACTATGGCATTAAAATTGAAGTTACAAATGGAATGAAGCATGGTGATGATGATCCGGTATATAATTTTGTTTTAACTGTCGATGATACACAAAGTACAGAGCAAAACAGTTCTGAAAATAATCCCCAAATAGGACTGTACACCATTCAAGTAACGGCTGCAGGCGCGGATGAAAATGATGAATTTAAAGCAAGTATGCAGTTTTATGTAGGAGCGGGAAAAGACTGGGAAGTCGTTAAAGAAGGAAACGGCTGGTATCTTGCGGTGGACTGGTATAATGACGTTTGGGTGAATCTGGGCTTCAGTTCGAACTGGATGGGAACCACCGAACAATGCGAAGAAATGGAAAAATTCGTTGCGTCATATAGAAACCGTATTGACAATATTATCATTGAAGGAAATGCCCAAAATCTCCCATGTGAATGGTTGAATATGTCGTTGGGCAATCTCACTTGGATGGATACGCGGGATTCTGCAGAAGACACGGATGAAATTTCAAAAAACTATGTTTTTGATGATGCAAAGGCGGCATTGTTTGCAAGAACGGATAGTGAAAGAACAAATCCTTTGATTACGATTAAAAAATTTATGGATGGCGGCGATGAACCGCAAGAGCCGGAGCACAGCACCTATTTCTTAGGCTCGTTGCCTGATAACAACACGAGCTTGAAAGACAGTGATATTTCATATAAAGACAGGTATATCAACATGAGCTTGAACCCTAATGCCGGGGAGAATTGTTTCTATTTTGCGGTACCGAAGGGAAAAACCTATCAGTTACAGGCATACCGGCTGATCAATGTCAAAGCAAAAGATACGACTGACACAGGGGATACCCGCGATAGAGAAAAAAATTTGCTTCGCTGTGAGGGGAAAAACTTACTTTCCGATGCCTTTGACATGGGAGAAAGCATCGAACGCACAATAGATGGGAACAGTTATGATGTATATAAAATCAATTTAAAACAATATATCGGACATGGGGATATCCGGGTACTTGTTGATGAGGACAACGAGATTGCGGAGAATGACTCAGAGATCGATGCAAAGGCAGATAACTGGATAGATTTGCGTTTTGCATTGAATGTTACAGTCAGAGGAGATGCAGAGGGCGTCAAACGTTTATATAATGCGGCAGATGCGCAGCGAAATCTGTTTAATTTTGAATCTGAATTTACGGATGTTGATCTTGTGCAGAAAGACAATGTCAGAACCGGCGTTTATTATAACGCCATGGATGTGTATTACCAAGGAATAAAGTATAGACAAGGCGACTATTCCGAATTCGCTCTGGAGCTAGAAGATGGATACGTTTTAAACAACATTAACTTTAAAGTCGGTGGTAAAGAAACGCCTGCATCATTTAACGTAGCAAGAGAATACGACTACGCTGTTTATGATGAAGCTGGAAATATGCTGGGCGATGAGGAAAGCAATCACTTTAAGGATGCAGGATGGAAAGATGGCGATGCCGGAAATTATGGCGGCATTGTCAAAGACGGACCGGATAAAGGTAAATTTAGAGATCAAGGTTACATCATGACAAAACAAATTGTATTGGGTGATGGCGCCGGATCGAATACCCAGCGTTTTGTTGAAGCATTCTTAAATGCTCAGCCATATGAAGGAACGCAGTACAGCCTGAAATACCTTGGTGCTTTGACAAATCATGTGGTATCCTACGATGGATATTACGACTATGCAGGGACGATTGAAATCGTCTTTGATGTGCAGAAGTTACCGACAGCATCGGAAGTGAGCAAAGAGGTTGAAGATTTTGACGGTAAGATTTGTATCATACCGGAGAGCAACCAAGGAGAACATAAATATGTGGTTTCCTCTGAGGTTCTGCAGGACTACGCTCTGACAGGCGAAGACGGGTTGAATGAAAAATTGCAGAAGGAGTACCACGATAACTACGCGGTAGAGAAAGTGTTCGAGATTACTGCAACAGAGGATGGTACAAACGTTTCAGAGCTGGAGCAGTATATTACCATTACGATTCCTAAGAGCATGTTCAGCGGAAATCCGAAGCATTATAAAGTCATGAACATTGATGAAAACGGAAACATGGTCGAGATGGAAACCACCTATGAAATAAACGGCGACTATATTGTCTTCAAAACAGGCCATTTATCCAAATACGCGATCATTACGGATGAAGATCTGAACGGAGGGGGCAATACCGGCGGCGGCGCATCCGGCGGCGCGGTCGCACCGACTCCGAGTGATGTGACAACGAGCGGTACGGCAGATGATAAAGTAACGACAGCAAAGACTGACGTGAAAACAAGTGAGAAAACCAACGCTGACGGCACGAAAGAGACCGTTGCAGAAGTGAAAGTTTCCGCCGCAAATCAGAAAGAGATCATCAAGCAGGCAAAACAAAGCGGCTCCAAAGAGATCATTCTGGAAGTATCGGCGAGCGCGGTTGGCGATGCGACGAGCGCGAATGTACAGCTTGAAAAGGCTTTCCTGGATCAGCTGACGAAAGAAACCAATGCTTCACTGACCATCCGCACGCCGTTCGGCGATACGACTTACACGCAGGATGAACTCAAAGCCTTGCTGGAAAAAGCCGACGGCGATACCGTAACGCTTGCGGTCTCCAAGGCGGATCCGGCAGCGGAAGAAGCGGAACGCATCGCACAGGCAAAAGCAGCTGCGAAGAAAGCGGCGATAAAAGCGCGTTCCTCCAAAACTGCAAAAGGCAGCGTAAAAGTTGTGCTCTTTACAGACGCGGAGACAAAGGCTTTCTTAAAATCCATGCAGGATATGGGTTATACCGTGAAGTACCGCTTCTATCGTTCCACGAAAAAGGCGTCTGGATATAAGGCGATGCTTACGAAGGACAAACCGGTATATCTCAATACCAACGGCAAGAAAGGCGTAAAGTATTATTATAAAGTTCAGGTCAGAGTTTACGATGAAAACGGCAAACTGATCACAGCAACCGCACTCAAGCAGTGCAAATACGCATGCAGAACTTGGACGAAATAAAGTGCGAAGACCCATCGGAGACGATTTCCGGTGGGTTTTCTTGTAAGAAAGTCGGCTTCACCGATCAGATTTTTAGCGGTAGACTTTCTTGTTATTCCGGAAATATCAAAACGATATTTCCAACAAAATAAAAAAAGAGCGCGTCGTGCGCTCCAAAAATGAAATGTATTTCGTAATTGTCGATTCACCTTGCTATTCCAACAAAGCCTCTCCGTGGTCATACAGATTGTTGTTCAGCTGCAGGATCGTTTCTTCGTGCGAGATCGCGAAGATGATGATGCTGTCGCGCTGGCTGCGGACATACAGCGGTGCAAAGCCGCCGTGGATCAGCAGCTCGTAGGTTTCGTCAAGCGTAGCTTTCATAGCGATGCAAAGACAGAGCAGTTTGTCGCGAGATGGTCTGCGTGCTCCTGAAATGATCTGGTATGCATAGACTTCGTTGAGATTGCTTGCTTTGACCACATCGGATCTTGTTAAGCCCTTGGATGCGATCAGCGTCTGGATCTGTTCCGCAAGCGAAGCGGTTGAAAGTTCTTCACGGTTAACTTTCAAAAAAATTTCCAGCGTATCGCAGCTCCTTAATTCATTTTCAAGATTCGTGGTGGTTTTCTTTGGCATGTCGCACTCCTTTGCGGTTACAGTTTAGCACACACCAGAGAAAAGAGCAAGGAGCTTCCGGGTCTGCACCAGGATGCTCCAACCTTTACGGTATGCGCTAATAGTTTAGCATGGAACCGGGCAAAAGTGTTATGCACCGTGCTAAATAAAGGAAAATTGCCAAAAGCAAAGGAAAACACTGGAAAAATCCCAAAAACAGTGTATAATGTCCTTGTCACAGCGATCGGCAAGACCGCACAGGTCACTGCCGGAGTTGATGAAAGACAGATGCCCGAGCGAAGGCGAGTGGCGAGCCGGAAGGCGAAGACAGAGCCGCACAGCGACCGGGCTAATATCCTTGTCACCGCGACAAATTTTGCAAAAGGGAAAGGAAATGAGAGAATGAAAAAAGAAAACTTCAAGAAAAAGATCATGGCGCTCGGCTGCGCTCTGCTGCTGGTGTTCAGTTTCGTGGCATGCGGCAGCAATGACGCAAACGGGGGCGAAAACTCTCCACAGGCCAACCTGCAGAAGCAGACAGACGAGAGCGCTTTGCTGGCCGAATATCAGGAAGCGATGCAGAAAATGCTCGACGAAAAAGTTTTCCCAAACGGCGATCCGATGTATACCAATGAGGGTGACGACGAGACCGTGTGGGGCGATAATCAGTTCGCAGTCACAGATATCGACGGTGACGGCGAGCTTGAACTGCTGATCAATTTCGGCAACGCGCCGATGGTGGGAGAACAGTTCTTCGTGTTCCGCTATGACCCGGACAGTGACACCTTCGAGGAAGAACTGAGGGAGTTCCCGGCGGTGACCTTCTACGACAACGGCTATGTGACCGTGCAGGCATCCCACAATCAGGGGTTGGCCGGAGAATTCTGGCCGTACGCGATCTACCGCTATAACGCCGATCAGGACGCTTACGAGCAGATCTACTATATCGACGCCTGGGATAAGACATACTTTGCGGAAGACGCGGATGGAAACGCATATCCTGAAGATGTCGACACCAGCAAGACCGGCATCGTCTATTACATTTATACCGACGTGACAAAGAAGGTTTCCCCGGTCGATAAGAGCGTGTACGATGAGGTTGTTGCCGACACCTACGGCACGGCTGCCGAAACCAAGGTAAACTATCAGGATATCACACAGGAAAATATCGACGCCATCGCTTAGTCGGCGTTTTGTGAAGTGTGAAATTTGTTAAAAAAGCGAAAAAGGCAGCACTCGATCGAAACGCTTGCGAGCCATTGGCGGATGCCGCTTTTTACTTGAAAAAAGCAAAAAGATGTAATGGAACATCCTGCTGCTTCGCTCAAAACGATGGAAGATTAAGAATTTGCAGGAAAATATGTTTGCGCGCACAGAAACTGAAACGTTATTTTGTATAAACAAACAAAATCAGAAAGGAAAAAGAGAGGACGAAGCAGGAACGACGCTTGTAGATTACATCTTTTTGCATAACAAAGTTCAGTTTGGGAGATGAAAGTTGAAAAGGTAAAAAAATAGAAGGGATTCGAAAGAATACGAACTTCACACCGGCACGATTCACACTTTTTCGATGCTCAAGAGGGGATTGGAACAAAAATTCACACGCAATTCACACTCCCAGTCCACATTTGCGAAAAAATGAAGAGATTTCCGCACGAAAAAAGAACGCCGGAAGATCCGGCGCCCTTAGTATTTCTTATTGAAATTTCAATCTTTGAAGCTGAAGATGATCTTCAGCTCCCTGCAAAGAACCCTTATCCGAAGTATCTCTTCAAAAGTCCTGCAAGTGCCTTGCCGTGTCTTGCTTCGTCGCGTGCCATTTCGTGTACGGTGTCGTGGATCGCGTCGAGGTTGTTCATCTTGGCCATTTTGGCAAGATCGAACTTGCCGGCAGTCGCACCGTATTCACAATCCACTCTCCACTTGAGGTTGTCCTTGGTGGTCGCCTTCATGTTCGGCTCTAAATCTTCACCCAGCAGTTCTGCGAATTTTGCGGCATGTTCCGCCTCCTCAAGAGCGACCTTTTCCCAGTAAAGACCGATCTCAGGGTAACCCTCTCTGTGCGCAATGCGCGCCATGCAGAGGTACATACCGACTTCGGAGCATTCGCCCTGGAAGTTTGCCTTTAACTGATCGAAAATGTACTTTTTATCTTCATCTTTGATGTCCGGATTGTTCTTAACGGTTTCTGCGTAAACGCCATATTTGTGTTCCGCGGCCAACGTTGTGTCATCCTCCAGCTTCTTGAACTTGTCCGCGCCGACGTGACAGACCGGACACTCTGCAGGCGGCTGGTCACCTTCGTAGATATAACCACATACTGTACAAACCCATTTCATAATTCATTACCTCCTTTAAACCATGTTTCAAAAACATATTGTTCTTACGATTGCACACCGGACGAATAGTGGGCGGATAACGTGATTCCGCACATACGCTTGTCCGGCAATCGTCGTACATGGATATTATAGCACAAGTTTCCTGTATTGGAGTATAAAAAAATAAATTTTTTGGCGGATCACGCGCGAAAACATGAAAAAAAT
>DJPG01000107.1:16397-29051 GCA_002439735.1 Firmicutes bacterium UBA6418
ATCAAGATCAAAATCAGAGTCAAAATCAAGGAGGGCACCTTTGCGGCATCAGACCTTATTACACGACAAATTTCAAGAAGCTTTCGCATCCGTACTCCCGATCACCATCATTGTGCTGCTGCTGTGCTTCGCCGTGGCGCCGATTCCGAATAATATGCTTGTTTCCTTTGTCATGGGAGCGGTGTTTTTGATTATCGGAATGGCGTTCTTTACGCTTGGAGCGGATACGGCCATGACGCCGATCGGCGCAAAGGTCGGAAGCTGTATTACGAAATCCAGGAAAGTTTGGCTAATCGTATTTGTCAGCTTTTTACTGGGCGTGATCATTACCATTTCCGAACCGGATCTGCAGGTACTTGCAAATCAGGTACCGAACATCCCTAACGCAGTTCTGATCGGGACGGTTGCACTGGGTGTCGGCGCGTTTCTGGTGATCGCCATGCTGCGTATCCTGTTTGGAATCAGCTTGCACATCTTACTGATCGGATTTTATGTCGTTGTCTTTGTACTGGCGATGTTTGTACCCAAAAACTTCTGGGCAGTGGCCTTTGACTCCGGCGGTGTTACGACCGGACCAATGACGGTACCGTTTATCATGGCTCTGGGCGTCGGTGTATCGGCGATCCGAAGCGACCGACATGCCGGAAACGATAGCTTCGGTCTGGTTGCGCTTTGCTCGATCGGCCCGATTCTGGCGGTGCTCATCCTCGGTCTGATCTATCCTTCCGAAGCAGCTTATACGCCGGTTGAAATACCGGAAATGGAAAACTCGCAGGAGATGATCCTGCTCTTCATACAAGGGTTACCGCATTACGCGAAAGAAGTCGCGCTCGCGCTCGCGCCGATCATCGTGTTCTTCTTTTTATTCAATACCTTTTACATCAAAATGCCGAAAAAGCCGCTGATCAGCATCAGTGTCGGCCTGATCTTTACCTATGTGGGGTTGGTGCTGTTTCTGACCGGTGTCAATGTCGGATTTATGCCGGTCGGAAACTACATCGGCAACCTGATCGGAAGCAAGAAATTCAACTGGATCCTGTTGCCGATCGCCATGCTGATCGGATACTTTATCGTAAAAGCGGAACCGGCGGTACACGTCCTGAATAAACAGGTTGAAGACCTGACCGCGGGTAGTATTCCGGCGCGCGCGATGGAGCTTTCCCTTTCCATCGGCGTTGCGGCATCCCTCGGCCTGGCGATGATCCGTGTGCTGACGGGGATTTCCGTGATGTATTTCCTGATACCGGGTTATGTGCTGGCGCTCGGCCTGAGTTTTTTCGCGCCGAAGATCTTTACTTCAATCGCGTTCGACTCCGGCGGCGTGGCCTCCGGACCGATGACCGCGACCTTCCTGCTTCCGTTCGCGATGGGCGCCTGCGAGGCGATCGGCGGAGCGGAGCAAATCGTAAGCGACGCATTCGGCGTGGTCGCGATGGTCGCGATGACACCGCTGATCACGATCCAGCTTTTGGGCGTGGAATACAAATTCCGCACGCGTAGGGAACGCGAAGCAAGAGAACGTGTGCAGGCAAAAATCAAAGCTTATACCGATGATGACATCATAGAACTGTAAGGAGGATTGCCATGGACGGATTAAATTTAGTCATCAATATCACGGATCGCGACAAAACCGAAACGGCAATCAAGTTGTTTCAGGAAAACGGCGTCTTTACGACCGACGTCGTGCTGGGGCAGGGAACCGCGCCGCGGGAAATTCTGGAATACCTCTACCTGAGCCCCGCGGAAAAATCCATTATTTTTGGCGTGGTCACCAACGCCGGGATGAACAGTCTGCTCAAACACCTCAAACGTAAGATGTATATTGATATTCCCGGCAACGGCATCGCGGTCACGGTTCCGCTTAACAGCATTGGCGGCAGACGCAGTCTGGAGTACATGCTGGACGGACAGGTGCTGGAAACGAACAAAAGCTTGGAAATGGCAGAAAGGATCGAAAGAATGTCCATCAAAACAGATTATGAATTGATTTTTGTAGTCGCAAACGAAGGCTACAGCGATATGATCATGGACGCGGCGCGTGAAGCAGGCGCAAGCGGCGGCACGGTCATCAAAGCGAAAGGTACCGGTGCGGAATATACGGAGAAATTCTTCGGCTTTTCCATTGCGTCCGAAAAAGAGATTCATCTATTGGTCACGCCGGCACAAGGAAGAAACGCAATCATGAAAGCGATCATGGAGCACGCGGGACTGGAAAGTAAAGCGCAGTCGATCGTTTTTTCGCTTCCGGTCAGCCATGCGCTCGGACTGCGCCAGCCCGAATAGTGCAAAAGGAAGCTAACGTAAGCGCAGCGCAGGTTCGGTGGGTAGGTAAAAGCGAACGTATCGCGCGAACACGAATTTTCTGGAATAAAAAAATATACCACAGCCCCGAAAATGGGGCTATTTTGTTGACAAAAACAAAGTTTTGTGTTGCTAAAACACAAAAAAAGAAGAAAAATTGTTGAAAAACGATAAGATATGCAAAAAAACATTGCAATACATGAAGGAAAAACGTATAATGTACTTATACACATACATTTGAGAAAATTTTAAATTTTCAAATAAGGAGGAAATCAAACATGAAAAAGAAGGTTGCTTTACTTTTGGCACTTATCATGGTCTTCGCGATGTTCGCGGCAGGTTGCGGCTCAAACGATGACGGCGGCGCAGACGGCGAATATGCCGGCACCGTAAAGCTCGGCGTTTTTGAACCGGCTTCCGGCGACAACGGCGCAGGCGGCAAGCAGGAGACTCTCGGCATTCAGTACGCGAACAAGGTACAGCCGACCGTCGACATCAACGGCGAGACCTACAAGGTGGAGCTGGTCACGGCGGATAATGAGTCCGACAACGCGAAGGGCATCACCGCGGCACAGAACCTGGTATCTTCCGGCGTATCCATGGTACTCGGCTCTTACGGCTCCGCAGTATCCATCGCGGCAGGCGATGTCTTCAAAAAAGCAGGCATGCCGGCACTTGGTATCACCTGCACCAACCCTCAGGTAACCTTAGACAACCCGGTCTATTTCCGTACCTGCTTCCTGGATCCGTTCCAGGGCACCGTTCTTGCGAACTTTGCGTATGAAAACGGCGCAAGAAAGGCTTACTGCTTATCCAAGCTCGGTGACGACTACTCCGTAGGTCTGGTAAAATACTTTGTAGAGGCCTTTGAGAAACTCGGCGGTAAAGTCGTAGAAGAACAGTTCCCGAACGGAAACTCCGATTTCACATCCTATGTTGCGAACGCAAAAGCAAAAGGCTGTGACGTATTCTACTCCCCGGTATCCATCGAAGCGGCAGCGCTGATTATCGACCAGGCAGAAGCTCAGAAACTGGATATGCCGATCCTTGCAGGCGATACATGGGATTCCAACGTTGTACTCGAAGCAGCAAAGGGCAAAAACATCGAGTTGAATGTAACGACCTTCTATCAGGAAGGCGGCAATCCGGAATTTGACAACGGCATCAAGGAATGGATCAACTCGGACTCCACCGCAAAAGCGAACAACAACGGCAATGACCAGATCGCAGCGGTATCCGCAATGGGCTATGACGCATACTTTGTGGCATTGGAAGCGATCAAAGCGGCAGGCTCTACCGATCCGGCAGACATCCTGGCAGCGCTTCCGAACGTTGTTTACGAAGGTGGCGTATGCGGCACTGTAAAATTTGACAAAAATGGCGATGCCGAAAAGAACGAAGCGGTTGTGAAACACTGCAACACCGAGACCGGCGAATGGGAATATGTCAAGACCCAGACGATCGAACAATAAGAAAAAACACATAGTACGATTTGCTCTTTGAAATCAAACAGAGCAAGGCATGCTCAAGATACATAGCAAAGATTGACGAGAGGCATATAGCGGGAGGGAGCACCTCCCGCTTATCGTCGTATTATGGGTTCCTATATTTTTGATAGCGTATGGCGACAAAAAAATCACAAAGGAGAGGGCATTTTTGTCGAAGCGCCCTGTCTTTTTTGATTACGTTAAGTAGAAGTTATCCTTGAACAGGAGGTTTGTTACATGGAATTATTTGCAAAATGGCTGCCATATATCCTTGCAGGTGTTTCCGCAGGCGGACAGTACGCCCTGATTGCCATTGGCTATACGATGGTTTACGGCATTCTCAGGCTCATCAACTTTGCCCACGGAGACATGTTCATGATGGCAGGACTGGTTATGATTTATCTGGTATCCGCGCTGCCGATCTGGCTGAGCGTGATCGTTGTGATTATCTTTACGGTGGCGTTGGGATGCACCATCGAGGAGGTAGCTTATCGTCCGCTGCGTTCCGCGCCGAGAATGTCGATCATGATCTCGGCAATTGGCGTATCCTATTTCCTGCAGAACATCGCGCTCTACGTGACTGGAGGACTGACCAAGACTTATCCGTCCATCCCGTTCCTGCAGAAGACTGTTACCGTACTCGGCGCGCATACCAAGATGGTAACGGTCATCACGCCGATCCTGACGATCGTATTGGTGTTCGCCCTGGTTATGCTGATCAATCATACGAAGATCGGTATGGCGATGCGTGCGGTATCGCGTGACTTCGAAACGTCTGAACTGATGGGCATCGACATCAATCGGGTCATCATCATGACATTCATTATCGGTTCGTTCCTCGCCGCTGTAGGCTCGATCCTGTTCTTCTCGAATTATACCGGCGTGAACCCGATGTCCGGTTCCATGCCGGGTCTCAAGGCATTCGTCGCGGCGGTATTCGGCGGTATCGGTTCCGTTCCGGGCGCAGTTGTCGGAGCGTTTGTTATCGGTATTTGTGAAAACATCATGAAGGGCGTGGGTCTGACGACGTTCTCCGATGCGTTTACCTTTGTATTGCTGATTGTAATACTGATGGCAAAACCAACGGGTATTTTCGGCGAAAAGAACATCAACAAAGTATAAGGAGGGGCAGAAATGGAAAAGACATTATCGAAAAAAACAAAAACTGCCTGCAGTATCATCGCCATTGCTGTATTCCTGATTTTAGTATATCTTGGCGATTCCTTCATCGCACCGACATCAAAATGGAGTATGCTCATGGTAGTGCTCGAAAAGGGTTCCGTCTACGCGCTGGTTGCGGTATCGATGAACCTGCTGAACGGGTTTACGGGGCTGTTCTCACTCGGTCAGGCCGGATTCATGCTGATCGGCGCTTACGCTTACGCGATTTTCGCGATTCCGGCGGCAGACCACGAAGCGGTTTACCAGTATTTTAAGGGTGGCGCGCTGCAATTCTCGATTCCGGAGATCTTGATGAACGCGCTTGGCGGAGAAGGCACGGTTGGCGGTTTCCTCGGACAATATGCAGGGATGTTTCTGCTGATTTTCTTTGCAGGACTTTTGACCGCAGGCGTTGCGTTTTTGATCGGGATCCCGGTTCTACGGCTGAAGTCCGACTATTTGGCGATCGCGACACTTGGCTTCGCGGAAATTTTGCGAGCCTTTTTCCAGTGGAACGCCTTGGGTCCGGTGACCAATGGTTCCAACATTTTGCGTAAATTCGTGACTTATGAGACAGCCCTGTTCCCGGTTATTTTCGCGGGACTTTGCATCGCGCTGATCGTGCTGCTGATCAATTCTACCTACGGCAGAGCATTTCAGGCGATCCGCGATGACGAGATCGCGGCGGAAGCGATGGGTGTCAACCTGTTCAAGCACAAAGAGCTGGCATTTGTGATTTCTTCCTTCTTTGCCGGTGTCGGCGGCGCCTTGCTGGCCATGTTCCAGAACAACGTGAACTCCGCGGCTTTCACGACCAATATGACTTATGAAATCTTGCTGATCGTGGTCATCGGTGGTATCGGTTCGCTTTCCGGTTCCGTGATGGGTTCGTTCATTTTTATCGGTCTCAACGAATGGCTGCTCCGCGGTCTGGATCAAGGCGAATGGCTGGGCATCCAGTCCACGTTGATGCGGTCCGGCTTCCGGAAAGTTGTTTTCGCAGTCCTGATCATGCTTGTCGTACTCTTCTTCTCGAAAGGCATTATGGGCAACCGCGAGCTTTCCTGGGACGGCATCGTAAACTTCTTCCGTACATTGCCGCGGCGTATTAAGGCATGGCCGGCGAATTGCAAACAGAAACGCGCGGAGAAGAAAGCCGAGCGCGAAGCAAAAAAAGCAGCCCATGCAGCGGCAAGACATCAGAAGGCACAAAGCGAGGAGACGGTCAAAGCCGGCAAACCGCTGTTCACGCCGCTGCCGGTCTATGATCATGTAGTCGTATTCGAAAAGGAGGCGTAAGTATATGGCAAATGAAGTAGTATTGAAGCTCTCCGACATTACGATGCAGTTCGGCGGCGTTGTGGCCGTTGACAATCTGAACCTGGAGGTTCGCAAAAATGAAGTCATCGGCCTGATCGGACCGAACGGCGCAGGCAAGACAACCGCGTTTAACGTGGTCACCGGTGTCTATGAGCCGACCAACGGTGCGGTTTCCATCAACGGCGTACGTGTGATCGAAAACTATCCGCATGGCAAGGTAGCACAAACCTATAAAGGCAAGCATCAGGGTGATTACGGGCAGGTGATGAAGCTGACCCCGGATAAGGTGACCAAGCTGGGCGTCGCGCGTACGTTCCAGAACATCCGTCTTTTTAAGGAAATGTCCGTTTTGGAAAACGTGCTCGTCGCGATGCATATGAACCAGAAGCAGAGCGTTTTCGGTTCGGTCTTCAAGTCCAGAACCGCCAGACAGGAAGAAAAGCAGATGCTTGCGGAAGCGGAGGAACTGCTCAAAAAGGTCGATCTTTACGAAAACCGCAACGATCTGGCAACTTCGCTTCCATACGGCAAGCAGCGTCATCTGGAGATCGCCAGAGCGCTGGCGACCCATCCGACCATTCTGCTGCTGGACGAGCCGGCTGCCGGTATGAACCCGCAGGAGTCTGATGAGCTGATGCATTTTGTCGGTAAAATCCGCGATGAGTTTGACCTCAGTATTCTGATGATCGAGCACCACATGCAGGTCATCATGGGCATCTGCGACCGCATCTATGTTCTCAATTACGGTGGACAGATCGCAGACGGCACGCCGGAAGAGATCCAGAACAATCCGGCAGTTATCGAAGCATATTTGGGGGTGGATGAAGAATGTTAGCAATCAGAGATTTACATGTTTACTACGGCGGGATTCACGCCCTGAACGGCATCAGCCTGGATGTGCCGGACGGTCAGATCATTTCCCTGATCGGCGCGAACGGTGCGGGCAAGTCCACGACACTCAAATCAATAATGGGGCTTGTCAACAAGACCGAAGGTAATGTATACTGGGATAGTACCGATATCACGATGATGAAGACCAAGGACATTGTCGGCGAAGGGATCATCCTTTGCCCGGAGGGTCGCAGGATCTTCCCGGATCTTACGGTAGAGGAAAACCTTTCGGCCGGTGCCTATCTGCGCAAGGACAAAGACGGCATCGCCAAAGATCGGGAATGGGTCTACAGCCTTTTCCCTCGTCTCAAAGAAAGAACCTGGCAGCTGGGAGCAACGCTCTCCGGCGGGGAGCAGCAGATGCTGGCGGTCGGCAGAGCACTGATGAGCAGACCGAAGCTTCTGATGCTGGACGAACCTTCCCTCGGACTTGCGCCGCTGGTCATCAAAGATATCTTTACGATTATTGAGCAGATCAAGGATGCGGGCGTGAACGTGCTTCTGATCGAGCAGAATGCCAAGGCCGCGTTGGAAATTTCTGATTATGCCTATGTTATGGAAACCGGAAATATCACCATGGCAGGACCGGGCAAAGCCCTGATGAAGGACGAAAGAGTCAAGGCGGCTTATTTGGGAGAATAACGCATATACGCCGCGGCACGAACGTAGATAAGGGGGAATTTATGAAAAAGTGCAGCAAAAAGGTACTCAGTCTGGTCATGATCCTTTGCCTTACAGCAGGACTGACCGGCTGCACGACCTATACAAACTTTAAAAATGCTTTCTTTGGAACTGATTCGGTTGCAAAGGAAAAAACGATCAAAATAGGGGTATTTGAGCCGACCTCAGGCAGTATGAAAACGCAGGGTAAAGAAGAAGTGATGGGAATCGAACTGGCACATGATCTTTATCCGACTGCTTGCGGCAAAACGGTCGAACTGATTTACGCGGACAACAAGTCCGATATGTATGAAGCGGAAACGGTGATCCAGGAACTGATCGCCAACAATTCGCCGTCTATGATCCTAGGAAGCTACGGGGAAGTGCTGACGCTTGTCGCGAGTGATTACATCATGGCGGCAAACATCCCATCCATTACGATCTCCAGTACCAACCCGCTGATCACGGCAAACAACGACTACTATTTCAGCGCGACTTACAGTGAGACCAGGCAGGGAGACGCGCTTGCGGATTTTGCGTACCTTTCGCAGAACAAAGACGTGGTGGCAACCGTCAAAATGCAAAACGACGACACGGCAACCGCGACAATCAAGCGTTTTACCAATCGTATTAAAAAGCTGACCGAAAACAACAAAAGCATCGCAGGCAGCTTTGAGCTGGATCAAACCTCCGCGGATTATACCGATACGATCGAAGCAATCCGGGACTCCGGCGCAAAAGCAGTTTTTCTTGCGGTATCACCGTCTGTGGCGACGGAATTCCTGAAACAGGCGACCAAGAAAAAATTAACGCATATCCTGTTCCTCGGAACTCGCGCATGGAATGACAAAAATTTCCTTAAATTTGTCAAGACAAACGCGAAATTGCAGATTGCTTATCCATCCGAGCAGGCGGCAGGCAGCCCGACCGCCATGTCGGAGAAATTCATGGACGCATTCCATAAAAAATACGGGGAAAGCGCAGAACCCTCCCAGAGGACAGTCGTTGCGTTCGATGCTTACCTGCTGGCAATCACGGCAATGGATCGGGCAATCCAGAATGTCTACAGCACGGATCCGGACGCGATCACCGAAGCTGCGGCAACCGACGCGGAAGCCAAAGCGAAAAAAGAAGCCTGGCAGACCGCGCATGACAGTGGAATACCGACCGGTACGCAGATCAAGGACGCACTCAGCGCCATCGACAATTTTGAAGGGGCTTCCGGTGTGATCAACTACAAGGGTAAGAACGAGCCGACCAAAACGGTCACGATCAGCCATATCGCCAACGGCCGAGAGCTTGCGGCGTATACTTCGGAATCATAGGCGGAAGCCGGAACCTTGGAGAAAATGACAGGAAATCGACAGGAAATCACAGGAAAGCCTTGCGCGAAAATACGCGGTATGGTATCATAATCTGTGAGAATTTGGAGAATCTGAAGAATATAAGATCAATGCACAAATAGAAAAGGAGATACAATATGGAACAGAAAATTCAGGACGCGATCGCGCAGATCAGACCGTTCTTACAGAGAGACGGCGGCGATATCGAATTCGTAGAGCTGACAGATGATAATATTGTAAAGGTCAGACTGCAGGGACACTGCGCAGGTTGCCCGGGCGCAACCATGACCATCAAAGGCGTTGTAGAAAGACTGATCAAAGAAACTTATCCTGAGATCCAGGGCGTTGAAGCAGTCTAAACTCGATACGAAAATACAGAAAGAGTGAATTGCCGAAAGTCAAGACACTCTTTCTTGCTGTCTGCGAGAAAACGCCTCGGCAAGGATCGCAGAGAAAGAGGATAAGAGGAAAAGAAAATGGAAACGGGATATCAGAAAACATATGAGCAGCGCATCGAGCAAAACCGGCAGGAAATGTTCGACGCCTTGGCACAGGTGCTGCGCATACAGAGTGATCAGGCGGAACCGGTGACAGCAGCGGACGGGAGCGTTTATCCGTTTGGCGCCGGGGTGCAGCAGGTCTATGAGACCGTACTCACGATGGGACGCGCGATGGGATTTGAAACCGTGGATGTAGCGCATTACGGCGGCCATATCGATTTTCGCGGCAGCGAAGATACCGTCATGGGTATCGTTGGTCACCTGGATGTCGTACCGGCAGCCGGAAGCTGGGACTTTGACCCTTACGGCGGCGAGATCAAGAATGGCGCAATCTGCGGACGCGGTTCGACCGATGACAAAGGACCGGTCATCGCCTGCCTGTACGCCATGAAAGCCTTGAAAGAGACAGGATTTGAGCCAAAGAGTACAGTTCGCCTGATCCTCGGGCTGGACGAGGAAACCGGCTGGCAGGGTATGCAACGTTATCTGCAAGAAGTACCTGCGCCAAATTTTGGGTTCACGCCGGACGGAGAGTTCCCGATTATCAACGGAGAAAAGGGTAATCTGATTTTTGAAGCCGCGCGAAAATTCGGACGGACAACAACCAAGGGGCTGGAGCTGCGCTCCATCAAGGCCGGCAATGCTGCCAACAGCGTGCCGGATTCGGCCAGAGCCGTTGTGCGCAGTCCGGAGGGAGACTATCAGAAGATCAAGGCGGAGATCGCGGCGTTTCGCGAAGAAACCGGCTACAAGGTGAACAGCAGGGGCATCGGCAAATCGCTGGAATTGACGACGGTCGGACGCGGTGCACATGGGGCAAACCCGGAGGCCGGGCTGAACGCGATCTCGATCCTGATGGCATTTTTAGGCCGACTGAACTTTGTCAACGAAGACCACAACGAATGGATCACCTTTTACAACCGCTGCATCGGCTTCGATCTGTGCGGAGAAAGACTGGGCATCGGCTTTTCCGATGAGATTTCAGGCAAATTGGTGCTGAACGTCGGAATGGCGGAAATGGATCCGCAGATCGGTAAGCTGACCATCAACATTCGCTATCCGATCAGCTACACACAGCAGCAGGTGTTTGAAGGTCTTGCCGCGACCTTTGAACGGTATGGTCTAGGCTGGGTACTGATCAAGAACCATGATCCGCTGTATATGGAGCTGGATAATCCGATGGTCCGGACGCTGCTGGAAGTGTACCGGGAGCAGACCGGAGATTACGAGAGCCAGCCGCTGGTCATCGGTGGCGGCACATACGCGCGCGCGATGAAGAACGTCATTGCTTACGGCGCACTTTTTCCGGGCGATGAAGATCGGATGCATCAGCCGAATGAATGCCTATCGGTCGAAAGATTCCTGCAGATGACAAAAATTTATGCCGAAGCTATTTACAAATTGGCTTCGGGGGAATATAATAGATGACGAAAAATGTGATCTGTTTCAGGGCGAGGTGAAATTCCTCACCGGCGGTATAGTCCGCGAGCCTGCTTCTGACCGGAAACGGCGGAGGCGGTTGATCAGGTGTGATTCCTGAACCGACGGTATAGTCCGGATGGGAGAAACAAGACACGCGAGTTTTTTGCGTGCATCAAGCCTTGATTCAAACAATCAAGGCTTGTTTATTGACCTGACAGATTCCTGGACATTTCAGGCGGTGCGCGGCACTGCACGACACTTCAAAGAAAGGAACTGTAAAAAAATGAACAACACAAACTCAAAGATCCAATCACAGCAGCTCGTAAAGATGGCGATGATGGCCGCACTGGCCTGCGTTGTTGGTCTGATCCGTTTCCCGCTGATTCCGGCGGTATCGTTTCTGACCTATGACTTCGCGGATATTCCGATCCTCATCACGACCTTTGCCTTCGGACCGGCTTCCGGCATGCTGGTGCTGGGGGTCGTCAGCTTCATTCAGGCCTTCCTGATGGGTGGAGACGGACTCTACGGCTTTGCGATGCATCTCATCGCGTCCGGCGTTTTCCTGATGATCGCGGGTCTGATGTACCGCAGACACAAGACGAAGAAAGTTGCGATCCTCGGCATGCTGCTCGCAACCGTCGCGATGATGATCGCCATGGGATTCGCGAACTACTACATTACAACCTTTTACCTCGGCGGCGAAGCCATGCGGCAGACCGTTGTCGGCATGATGCCGCTGATTCTCGCGTTCAACGCGATCAAAGGCGTGCTGAACGCGGTGATCACCTTCGTGGTATATAAAAGAATCTCGGGATTCCTGCACCAGGATGGGCTGCGTCTCAAGCGCGGCGCGGAAAAGGCCGCGAAGCAGGAATGAGCAGATACGAAACGGAGCGATTATGGAAAAGAAATCCGTGTTAACAGAATATCGAATGTACAGCGAGGAGGATACCCGTGCGTTCGGCCTTGTCCTGGCCGAAAAGCTTGTGGCCGGTGATGTGTTGGCGCTGATCGGGGATCTTGGAACCGGCAAAACCGCATTGACACGGTATATCGGGGAAGGATTGGGGATCCGGCAGCGGATTAGCAGCCCGACCTTTACAATCGTCAAGGAATATACCGACGGCAGATTGCCGCTTTATCATTTCGATGTGTATCGCATCGCGGATCCGGAGGAAATGTTCAACATCGGCGCTGACGAGTATTTTTACGGCGATGGCGTCTGCGTGGTGGAATGGGCAGATCGGATCGAAGAGATCCTGCCGGAGAATACGAAATATATTTATTTAAGCTATGGAGAAAATCCGGAAGAGAGGATTTATCAATGTACCTTTTAGCAATCGAGACCACCGGTCCTAAGGCCTCCGCGGCGCTGCTCGCGATGCCGGACGGTCATATGGGGCAGGGTGGACAAGCGCAAGCAGTCAGACTGCTGGGTGAAACGTCTTCAGATGAAGCAAAAAATCATCTCAAAAATCTGCTGCCCTTGATCCGGCAGCTGCTTACCGAATGCAACGTTCCGAAGAGTCAGCTGACCCATATTGCCGCCTCAATCGGCCCCGGCTC
>DJPG01000107.1:29132-39081 GCA_002439735.1 Firmicutes bacterium UBA6418
CAGCTGCCGTGCGTTGCCGTACCAACGCTGGAAACGTTTCGCTATGCGGAAACGAAAGGAACGGCAAAGCGAGAAGCTCCGCAGACATCCGACGCATACAGATCGCTGGTCTGCGGGATCATCAACGCCAGACGCGGACAGGTCTACGGAATCGTGGAAAACTGCCTGCCGGGTGGAGCCTATATGCTGACCGATGTACTGGAAGCCATCGCGCAGAAAGTGCTGCCGAACGGAAAAAAGGTTAAATTTTACGGGGACGGTATCGATGCCTATGAAGCACAGATCCGATCGTATTTTGACGATTTGGGATACCGGGAAGCAAAAGATTACGTTTTCGCCGAGCCGGAGGAACGCTATCAGAGCGCGGCGGCAGCCGCCTATGCGGCAATGGATCGGATCGCGGACGGAAAAGCTGTGAGCTTTGAACAGCTCCTGCCGGATTATATGCGCAAGGCGGAAGCGGAAGTGAAGTTGGCCGCAGGTCAGCTGCCGATCTGCAGAGGACCGAAGCAGGAATAACAAACAGACCAACCGAAGAAACGACAGGGAGAAACGGGATGCCAGAACTTGTGATCAGACAGGCGGAAGAACGGGATATTGCGGCGATTGAAGAACTGGAACAGCAGTGCTTCGCGGTTCCTTGGACCTACGAATCGCTTTATCACGATATCATGCAGAACAAGCTGGCGTTTTACATCGCAGCCGAAGCGGACGGCGTGCTTTGCGGCTATGTCGGCATCTGGAAGATCGTTGACGAGGGGCATATCACCAATGTCGCGGTGTCTCCGGCATACCGGCGCAGGCACATTGGTCGCGCGATGCTGGAAACGCTGCTGGATGTCTGCGGCAAAGCCGGTATGAAACGCTACACCCTGGAAGTACGCGTCGGAAACGACGCGGCTCGAAAGCTGTATGAAGGCCTCGGTTTTCAGACAGCAGGCGTGCGCAGAGGATATTATGAAGACAATGGCGAAGATGCCTTGATCATGTGGAAGGAACAGCAATGAAAGACGGAAAATTTCTGACAATGGCAATCGAAAGCAGCTGCGACGAGACTGCGGTCGCGGTCGTGGCGGACGGAAGAAACGTGCTTTCGAATGTCATTTCGTCACAGATCGATATTTTTAAGCAGTACGGCGGTGTAGTCCCGGAGATCGCTTCCCGCCATCATCTGGAAAACATCAACGCTGTGATGCAGCAGGCGCTGGACGAAGCAGGCGTAAGTCTGGATGAGATCGACCTGATCGGCGTGACCTACGGACCGGGGCTGATCGGCGCACTGCTGGTCGGCGTGGCAACGGCGAAAGCTGTGGCTTTCGCCAAGGATATTCCGCTGGTCGGCGTTCACCACCTGCTGGGTCACATCAGCGCCAACTACATCCAGGATCCGCAGCTCGCGCCACCGTTTATGGCGCTAATCACCAGCGGTGGACATACGGAGATCGTGGATGTCAAAAGTTACACCCACTGCGAAATTCTCGGCGGCACGCGGGACGACGCGGTCGGAGAAGCCTATGATAAGATCGCGCGGGTGCTCGGTCTGGGCTATCCGGGCGGACCGAAGATCGACAAGATCGCCAAAGAGGGAGACCCGCAGGCGATCCCCTTCAAACGTGTCTATCTGGAAAAAGACAGTTTCGATTTCAGCTTCAGCGGTCTGAAAACCGCCGTGCTGAACTACATCAATCAGGAAAATCAAGCAGGCAGACAGATCAACCGTGCGGATGTGGCGGCAAGCTTTCAGCAGGCTGTCATGGACGTCCTGGTTCGCAAGACCGTGGATGCCGCAGTCCTCAAGGGCGAAAAAAAGCTGGTTCTGGCAGGCGGCGTCGCGGCAAACTCCAGGCTTCGCGAAATGCTCGGCGCGGCATGCGAAAAAGCAGGCATCCGGCTGTACCGGCCGGATCCGATCCTGTGCACGGACAACGGCGCGATGATCGCGGCGGCCGCTTATTACCAATATCAGAGCGGGCAGACCGACGACCTGAGCTTGGAAGCTTACGCGAATCTGCCGCTCACATAGGAGAAGCAGACTATGATCATTTTATCCGCAAATCATTTAAGTAAGGTATACGGCACCGACGTGATCCTGCAGGACGTCAGCTTTCACGTCAATGCCGGCGACCGTGTTGGGATCGTCGGCAGAAACGGAGCCGGCAAGACGACCCTCCTCAAGCTGCTGACCGGAGAGCTTTCGGCAGATGAGGGGGAATTTTTCGTATCACAGGATATGCGTGTCGGCTATCTGAAACAGCGCGACAACTTTGATAGTGAGGGAACCGTGATCGGCGAGATCGACAAGATCTTTACCGGCCTTCACCGCCTGGAAGCGGAGATCGAACAGGTGAGCGCTGAGATCGAAGCCGGAAAAAGCGATCCGGCACAGATTGAAAAACTGGATCGGCTGCACCTGCAGTATGAACAGAAGGGCGGCTATACCTATCAATCCGAGATCACCGGGATTCTGCATTCAATGGCATTCGGATCGGCCTTTTATGACAAAAAGATCGCGTCGCTGTCGGGCGGCGAACGAACCAGACTGGCGCTGGCGGCATTGCTGTTGGAAAAACCGGATCTTTTGCTTCTGGATGAGCCAACCAACCATCTGGATATCGGTACGCTCAAGTGGCTGGAACAATATCTGGCGTCCTATAAAGGCACGATTATGGTCGTTTCGCATGACCGGTACTTTTTGGATCGAATCGCGAACCGAATCTTTGAAGTGGAAAACCATAAGGTCTACACCTATGAGGGTAACTACACACGCTCGCTTGCACAAAAGCGACTGCGCCGGGAAACCCAGCAGCGCGCTTACGACAACCAGAAGCGGGAGATCGCCAGACAGGAAGAAATCATCCGCAAGATGAAACAGCACGGAACCGAACACCTGGCGAAGCGGGCGGCCTCTCGCGAAAAACGTCTGGACATGATCGACCGTGTGGAACGACCGGAGGCTCTGCAGGATCGGATGAAGATCCGATTCAAGCAGAATTTTCCATCCGGTGAAGATGTACTGCTGGCCGAAAACCTCAGCAAGTCCTTCGGCTATGGAGAAAACAAACGTGAACTGTTTCATGGTGTCAATCTGGACGTGAAGCGCGGCGAACGTATTTGCATTGTGGGACCGAACGGCGTGGGCAAGACGACCCTGCTGCGGATTCTGTTGGAAGAGCAGCAGCCGACGAGCGGGTATCTGAAGATCGGGCATAACGTAGCGTTCGGCTACTACGACCAGGGGCAGCAGCTTTTGAACGAATCCAACACGGTACTGGAGGAACTCAAGGAATCCTACCGATTATATACAGACACCGAAATGCGCTCGATCCTTGGGCGGTTCCTGTTCCGCGGGGACGATGTTTTCCTGACGGTCGGCAGTCTGTCCGGCGGTGAGAAAGCACGGCTCGCACTGCTGAAGTTGATGCTCAGCGGCGCGAACACCCTCATCCTTGATGAACCGACCAACCATCTGGACATCGATTCCAAGGAGGTCTTTGAGGACGCACTGTTGGAGTTTCCGGGGACAGCGATCATCGTTTCGCATGACCGCTATTTTCTCCAGAAGATCCCGACACGGATCCTGGAGTTGAACCACGATGGTTTCCGGGAATATCTCGGCAAGTACGATTACTATCTGGAAAAGAAAGAGGCGCTCGGTTCCGGTAAACAATATCTGTCCGGCATGAGCAGCGAAAACACGGACAAAAAGAACGGAGCGGACGCGCAGTCTGCCGCGCCGCCGGACGCGTCGCGGCAGCGGCTTCTCAACAAGCAGAAAGAGGCGGAAGAACGCCGACGTCGGCGGCAGATCGAAAAGCTGGAAGCGGAGATCGAACGTCTGGAGGCAAAGATCGCGGAGGTCGAAGCGCAGATGAACGATGAAAAAAATGCCGCGGACTACAATCGGATGCAGAGTCTGAGCAGCGAGCACGAAACCTTTTCTGCGGCACTGGAAGAAGCCTTTGAGCAGTGGTCTGTCCTGCAGGAATGACCCCCGGAGGCTCTGAGAGCGAAAATTTTCACATAAATATCAAAAAAATGGGGCAATTTACCCTTGCATTGACAGAAAAAAATTTATATAATGAAACGTAGTTTATGATATAGTTAAAATAATAACTGAAAAATAACGGAAACATGGAGGCTTTTTATGATTTTTGATGAGATTAAGGATATTATAATAGACCAGTTGCAGGTGGATGAATCCGAAGTTACGATGGACACCAACCTGATGAAAGATCTTTCCGCGGACTCGCTGGACGCGGTTGAGATCATCATGGCGATCGAAGAAGAATTCGGCATTGAGATTCCGGACGAAGAAGCGGAAAACTTCCAGACGGTCGGCGATCTCGTGAAGTATGTCGAAGAGAACAAATAAGATTTAGGAGTACGGGGTATGAAAGAAAAACAGATATCCAAAGCGGTGATCAAAAGACTGCCTCGCTACAGAAGATATCTGCGCGAACTGCAGAAAAAGGGGATCGAAAAGATTTCCTCCAAAGATTTGAGCAAGCTGATCGGCTATACGGCGTCACAGATCAGACAGGATTTGAACAACTTCGGTGGCTTCGGACAGCAGGGCTACGGCTACAGCGTGAACTACCTGTACGAAGAGATCGGCAATATTCTGGGGCTGGATAAGGACTATCGGCTTGTGGTCGTCGGCTACGGAAGACTCGGACAGGCGATGGCCAGCTACATTTATAAGAATGAGAAGAACTTCCATATTAAAGGGATCTTTGATGTCAAGGAGATCATCCAGGATGTGGAATTCAAGGACGCGCAGATCTTGACCTGCGGCTCTCTGGCTAATTTTGTAAAGCAGGAGAACATTGACATCGCGGTCATCACGGTTCCTGCCGAAAAGGCGCAGATCGTGGCAGACACGGTTTCACGGGCCGGCATCAAGGCCATTTGGAACTTTACGGCTGTGGATCTGGAGCTGCCGGATGATGTGGCAGTCGAGAATGTACACGTCAGCGACAGTCTGCACGCGCTGACCTATTATATGCAGGAAGCGAGATCCGGTGAGGAAGAACGCTGAGCACGCAGCACATGACAGAGTAAAAAAACAACCGACCGGCCGGTCGGTTGTTTTTTGTAATCGTGTGCTTTGCGTATGTAGACTAAGCCTCTACCGGTGCGTCTACTGGACAGGCATCCGCGCAGGAACCGCAGTCGATGCACTTGTCTGCGTCGATGACATAGATGCCGTCGCCTTCCGAAATCGCTTCTACAGGACATTCCGCAGCACATGCTCCGCATGCGATACAAGCGTCTGTAATTTTATAAGCCATTGTTCTAATCCTCCTATTTAAAAGATATATCTTTACGAGGACATTATAGCAGAACGGGATCGAATAGTAAAGCCTAAATCAGGTGAATTTACGGTGAAAATTCTGGAGAATTTTAGAGAATTTCGGAAAAAACAGCAAGCTGCGCATTGTAACGCGAGGAAAACATGCGGCAGGCGAAGCTGTGAGGAAAGGGAAAAGGATGAAGCAGGAACAGATACAGGTTTATACCCTGGTCGGCAAAAGCGGAACAGGAAAGAGCTTCCATGCCATGGAGCTTTGCCGCAAAAAACAGATCGACGCGATCATCGATGACGGACTGTTTATCTATCGGAACACCATCATCGCCGGGATGTCGGCGAAACGCTCGCAGACGAAGATCGGAGCTGTCAAGGCAGCGCTGTTCATCGACGAGAAACGCTGCCGCGAGGTGCGCGAAGCAATCGCTGCGAAAAAACCGCGGAGCATCCTGATCCTAGGAACCAGCGATGAAATGACCGACAGGATCATCCGGCGCCTTGGTCTGCCGGCGCTTCCGGCAGACAGTCCGCGCCGCATCCATATCGAAGACATCACGACCGAGGCGGAACGTGCCGCTGCCCGCCAGCAGCGCGACAAGCTTGGCAAACATGTGATCCCGGCTCCGGCACTGCAGCTCAAGCATAATTTCGCGGGATACTTTATGGATCCGCTGCGACTGCTGCGCGGTAAGGATCCGGGAGCGGCTGCCGAGCGAACGGTCGTGCGCCCGACCTACAGCTACATGGGAGAATACTACGTTGCGGAGCATGTCATGGACGATATTGTAAACTGTGTGGCGGCGGCTATGCCGGAGGTCAGCCGCGTGGTCTATGTCAGCCACGGCACACGACCGGAAGCCTATGAGCTGCTGGTCGTGATCCGCTTGCGCAGGGGTTACCCGCTGTGGGAAACTGCAGGGATTTTTCAGACAGCGGTCAAGGACGCGGTGGAGAGCATGACTGCGTTCAATGTGGTGCGGGTTGACGTGGAAGTGCGCGGTCTGGCCTGAAATGTGTGAGAGAAGGCATAGGTTCACCGTCAAAAACGCGATCACCCCAGCCTGCCGCGCAAAAACCGGCAGGAACTCTACCTTCACAGAAACTTCACGGATTTTCCGAAGAAAAACGGAAAAAACGTATTGACAATGAAAGAAAGCCTGCTATAATAAAATTATGTTAGCACTCAATAACAAAGAGTGCCAATAATCTGAAAAAATGTGAGTATTCCAATTCCTCACAAAACATAAAATTACAAAACGGAGGTAATGACAATGACAGGAATCAAGCCATTAGGCGACAGAGTAGTGATCAAAAAGGCAGAGAAGGAAGAGAAGACAGAGGGCGGTCTGATCCTCACCAGCTCCGCAAAGGAGCAGCCGCAGGTAGCGGAAGTTGTAGCCGTCGGTCCCGGAACCAAGGACGAACCGATGGAGCTGAAGGTCGGCGACACTGTCGTATTCAGCAAATACGGCGGCGCTGAGATCAAATACCATGGTGAAGAATACACAATCATGCACCAGAGCGAAATTCTGGCAGTCATTGAATAGTAGAGACGAAAGGGGAAATTAAAATGGCAAAAGATATTTTTTATGGAGAAGACGCAAGACGTAAATTACAGGCAGGCGTTGATAAACTGGCAGATACCGTTAAGATCACATTAGGACCGAAAGGCCGCAACGTGCTGATCAGCAAGTCCTTCGGTTCGCCGCTGATCACCAACGACGGTGTAACCATCGCCAAAGAGATCGAATTAGAAGATGCAACCGAGAACATGGGCGCGCAGGTTGTCAAGGAAGTTGCTTCCAAGACCAACGATGTAGCCGGTGACGGTACAACGACCGCAACCCTGCTGGCACAGATCATCGTCAAAGAGGGCTTCAAGAACGTAGCCGCCGGAGCAAACCCGATGGAACTCAAAAAAGGTATCCAGGGCGCAGTTGACGTTGCTGTCGAAGAGATCAGCAAGATCGCGAAACCGGTAGAGACCAAGGACTCCATCGCACAGGTAGCGGCAGTTTCCGCAGCAGATCCGAAGATCGGCGACCTGATCGCGGAAGCCATGGAAAAGGTCGGCAAGGACGGCGTTATCACTGTGGAAGAATCCAAGAGCCTCGGCACAACGCTCGAAGTCGTGGAAGGTATGCAGTTTGACCGAGGATATTTATCCGCGTACATGGTTTCCGATACCGAAAAGATGGAAGCCGTCATGGAAAATCCGCTGATCCTGATCACCGATAAGAAAATCACCAACATTCAGGATCTGGTTCCGTTGCTGGAACAGGTTATGAAGCAGGGTCGCAAGCTGCTCATCATCGCAGAGGATGTGGAAGGCGAAGCGCTGGCAACTCTGGTTGTCAATAAGTTAAGAGGCGTTCTGGACGTTGTCGCGGTTAAGGCTCCGGGCTACGGCGAAAGAAGAAAAGCAATGCTCGAAGATATCGCTGTCCTGACCGGCGGTACCGTGATCGCAAGCGACCTTGGCTATGAACTCAAGGAGGTTACCTTGGATATGCTCGGCACTGCGGCGACCGTTAAGGTTGACAAGGAAAACACCGTCATCGTGGCAGGCGCGGGAGCGAAGGAAGAGGTGCAGGCAAGAATCGCCAGCATCAAAACGCAGATCGAAGAGACCACTTCCGAGTTTGATAAGGAAAAATTACAGGAAAGACTCGCGAAACTTTCCGGCGGCGTAGCCGTTATCAAGGTTGGCGCTGCAACCGAAACGGAATTGAAGGAAAGAAAGCTGAGAATCGAAGATGCTCTGAACGCAACGAAGGCTGCGGTCGAAGAAGGTATCGTATCCGGCGGCGGCGTTGCGTTGGTTAACACGATTCCGGCAGTCAAGGCTTATGTAGACACTCTGACCGGCGATGTCAAGACCGGGGCAGCGATCATTGCAAGAGCTTTGGAAGAACCGGTTCGTCAGATCGCTGAAAACGCAGGCCTGGAGGGCAGCGTCGTGGTTGCGGAAGTCAAGAAGAGCGGCGTAGGCGTTGGACTCAATGCGGCAACCGAAGAATATGTCAACATGATCGAAGCCGGTATCGTTGATCCGGCAAAGGTAACCAGAAGCGCGCTGCAGAACGCGGCATCCGCTTCCGCGATGCTCCTGACAACCGAAGCAGGCATTGTCGACATCAAAGAGCCGGCACCTCCGGTAGCAATGGGTGGCGGCGCACCTGGCATGGGCGGCATGGGCATGATGTAATCAGCCTGTCAGATGATCCGCGAGAACGAAAGTATGATCTGAAAAAGAACCTGAAAAGGGTTTCAAAATCAATCAGCCATAAAATGTTTCCGAAAAAGGCGCAGTCGCATGCGCCTTTTTCATTTGATCGATGATATTTTAACCATGCGGTCGGTAAAAAGGTTTCAATTTTTTGATTCATGCAAGTAAATAGCTCTTTTCTTGACGACTACTTGAATTCAATTACAACATTTGCTTGTTCTATGCGTGGTAATGCGAAAGGTTATTGGGTAAACTTTTAGCAGAAAGGTGGACACGGCATGGCAGGCGAATTTTCGGTACAATTAGGCAAAAGGATCAAGGAAGCCCGCGAAAGAGCAGGCTTGACGCAAAGTCAACTGGCAGAACGCGCGGATGCTTCAACGAACCATATTTCGGCGATCGAGCGCGGCAAGTATGATACCCGCGCAGAATTGTTGTACCGGATCGCAATCGTGTTGGGCGTGGACGGCAATTATTTGCTGCTTGGCGAAGCAAACGATTCGAACATGGAACTTGCCAGAGCCTTTCGACTTGCAGAGCAGGTTGACAATCCAGAAAAGATGGCAAAATATATTATGCATGGAGTAGAACTGATAGACTGACCGACGCAGACTGTGCAAGCTGCTTTGCCTGCGCGGTCTTATTTTTTATCCTTGTGAGGGGAAGAGGAAAGCAAATTTGCGTTGATGAAAAGTACAGTACCCGAAATCGCAGAAAGTGAGAGAGGCAAATGAAAGAGGAAAGAAAAATTGAGCGTCAGGCAGAAGAAATTCTGTGTAGCTTTGGAGAAAACGTCGGCAGGCAGGACGTGGCGCTGTTTGACGAAATCCTCGCGGGAGACGAAAATTATCAGAAATACGCGAAAATTTACGGAAACCGCCGTTATCGGGATCCGAAGAAGCAGGTTCTGCGCTCTGTCGCAGTTCTGCTGATCGCGCTTTTGGCTGCCAGCTTTGTGGTTCCGGTTCCGCAGGCCAGCGCCTGGCGTATCTGGTGGCTGGATCTGTTCACCGGCGAAGGCAAGGCAGATGTGCAGGTTGACGCCGAGAACGCCTACGACTTCGTGGAATACTATCCGGGAGAATTGCCGGATGGGTTCGAGCTGGTGAGTGATGAGGTTGTGAATAGGACGAAACATGAGACAAAATATGAGGATGCAAACGGAAAATATATCTTTTTTAGCCAAAAAGAAATTGAAAAAGCAAGTGATTACGTTGATAAAGAGAAGGCTGAAACAACAACGAGACTGATTGGGAATTTCGAGGTTGTTGTGACATACAGCCAGGATGATGTTATATTTGAATTTACTGCAGAACAAAGTGTTGGACGAATACATACCAATGCAGGATATGCGATTGGGAAAGAATTTATCGAAAATTTGATCAAAAAATAAAAATTCATGTCAGCTTTTG
>DJPG01000089.1:0-3073 GCA_002439735.1 Firmicutes bacterium UBA6418
CCATCGCGCGATTAGCCTGCATGATATAGCGGAACATCCGGATCCTGGCCGGGTGCGCAAGTGCGTCGGAAACCGTCGCGATCAGCGTGAGCTCCGCATCCTGCATATCCTCTTGTTCTTTTCGGATTCTCATCGTTATCGTCCTTTCTTTGGCAGAAGCCACTTCCCTATTATGACAGAAAACACGCGATTTTTCAAGTATTTCCTTGTAAAGTCGCCTTTTACACCGCGATACGACCTCAAAAGCGCAAAAAAATTTGCATGACAGGGAAAACGTTGAAATTCCCGGGAAAAGCAAACGGTGTTGTTGATTTTTCCGCACCGCAAGGGTCGAGGGAGAAGCTTTTGACGGAAGGAATCGCGCGGTAAAAGGAAAAACACGAATCTTCAGCGGCGCAAACCGAGAAAAAAAGAAAAATCACCGCGCAGGACGTGCAAAAATATTTGCGCGTCAGATGCAAAAATATTTGCGGTTGTCCAAAAAAGTGATCGAAGCACTCCGTTTTAAGCTTGCGTAGATGACAAAACGCACGAACGATTTTGACTTTTTTCTCCAAAAATACAGGAAAAACATCATGTTTTTTTGTAAAAACAACAAGAACAACGCGAAAAGAAAGTATACAAAGTGCAGGACGGGACATGGCACAGTATTTGCTAAATATATAGGCAAATTGTTGCGAAACAAATTTTGTTTTGAAAAGGAGATTAAGAAGATGAAAAACGTAAAAGTGATCCTTTGGGGATTAGGCGCTATGGGCGGCGGCATCGGCAAAATGCTTACAAAGAAAAAAGGCGTGGATATCGTCGGCGCAATCGATATCGGCGACAAGATCGGCAAGAGCTTATATGACGTTGTTCCGGGCATCGTTAAGGGCGACAGAGAAGATGTGATTGTCGGAACACCGGAAGAAGTCATCAAGCCGGGCGTTGCAGACATCGTAGTTGTTTGCACAAACTCCTTCACAAAAGACGTATTTGATAAGCTGGTATTCGTCATGGAAAGAGGCATGAACGTTATCACTTCCGCGGAAGAAATGGCTTATCCTCAGGCTCAGGAACCGGAACTGGCTAAGAAATTAGATGAAATCGCAAAGAAGAACGGCGTATCCGTTATGGGTACCGGCATTAACCCGGGACTGATTATGGACCTGCTGGTCGTACTGTGGACCGCGGCCTGCGAAGAAGTAAACCACGTAACCTCCAGAAGAGTGAACTCTCTGTCACCGTTCGGACCTGCAGTTATGGAAGAACAGGGTATCGGCATCACGGTAGAAGAATTCAACGAGAGAAAAGCAAACGGCACGATGGCCGGTCATGTAGGTTTTGCGGAATCCACCATGATGATCTGCGATGCGCTCGGCTGGAAGTGGGATGATTTCGGTCAGGACATGGAACCGATCGTAACCGACGTGGACAGAAAGTCTCCTTATGGCTTCGCACCGGCAGGCCATGTCGCAGGCGTTGCTATGAAGGGCTGGGTCAACATTGACGGCGAACGCAAGATCGACATGGATCACCCGCAGCAGATCGAACCGGAACAGGTTGGCGTTCACACCGGCGACTATGTCATTCTGGACGCAGTTCCTCCGGTCAATATGGTCAACACACCGGAGATCGAAGGCGGCATCGGCACCATGGCTATGATCATGAACTGTATCCCGCACTGCATCAACGCAGACGCAGGTCTGATCACGATGCTGGATATCCCGGTTCCACACGCGATCATGGGCGACTTCCGAAACCTGATCAAAGAAAACAAGAAGATCGTAAAATAACGAATCTAACATCAAAGGAGACAGACATAAAATGGCTAAGAAAGGCGATTGGGTTCGCATTCACAGCATCGTTCTGAAAGCAGAAGAAAGAACTGCAAAGCTGCCGGACGATACCAAAAAATGCGACTTACAGCAATGGACAAAGGGCTTCCTGCAAAATGAAGAAGCAAAACTGGGCGATGAGGTTACCGTGAAGACGGCAGTCGGTCGCCTGGTAGACGGCACACTGATTGACGAAGCGCCGTGCTATACGCACAGCTACGGCAAATTCGTACCGGAAATTATTGAAATTGACAAACAACTGAGAGAAATCATGAATTTCGGAGGTGAGGCATAATGGCATTGGCAAAAGACTATCAGTCCGTCATGGGCAGATCCAACGAAATTCAAAAAGAGGCTTTAGGACTGGATTACGCGGATTTTGAGATTTCACCGATTTCTTTCGACTATGACGCGTTGATGAAATCCACCGGATATACCTTGGATGAGATCGAAAGGATCCAGGGACAGCACGGTGTCGGCAATACACCGCTTCTGGAGCTCAGAAACATCACAAAATTAGCGCGCAAATACGCGAAGCCGGGCTACGGCGCAAGAATCTTCGCCAAAGATGAATCCTGCAACGCATCCGGTTCCTTCAAGGACAGACGTGCGGCGTGCGCGGTTGCTCACGCAAAGAAGTTAGGATACAAGGGTGTTATGGCAGCGACCTCCGGAAACTACGGCGCAGCCGTTGCGTCACAGGCAGCGATGCAGGGGCTGAACTGCATCATCGTCCAGGAATGCTACGACTCGCACGGCATCGGACAACCGGAGATTGTCGAAAAAGCCAGAAAATGTGAAGCGCTCGGCGCGGAAGTCGTGCAGTTGACAGTCGGACCGGAATTATTCTACTCGTTCCTGTCGATCATGGAAGATACCGGATACTTCAATGCGTCCCTGTATTCTCCGTTCGGTATCGCCGGGGTAGAAACCTTAGGCTATGAGATCGCGACCCAGTGCAGAGAAAAACTGGGCAAGGATCCGGATGTCGTAGTATGCACAAACGCCGGCGGCGGCATGGTGACCGGTACGGCGCGCGGACTGATCAAAGCCGGATGCAAGGCAGAGGTGATTGCCGCGTCCATCGATTTAACCGGACTTTCCATGGCATCCGATGTGGACTTCAACAAAAAATCCTGTACGACCGGACACACCGGTTTCGGCGTTCCGTATGCAACAGATCCGGACCATTCGGATGTTCCGCGTTCCGCAGCACGGCCGCTGCGCTATATGGACAAGTACCTCACGACTACACA
>DJPG01000089.1:3127-12014 GCA_002439735.1 Firmicutes bacterium UBA6418
GAAGGACTGGAACGCGGCCCTGCCGGAAATACCGCGTTGGCGGCAGCATTCTCCTATGCACAGGAACTTCCGGAAGACGCGATCGTCGTTGTTTCCGAGACGGAATACACAGGCGCAGGCAAACACATCCAGCCGCAGCTTTCCTTTGCCAGAGACAATGGTATCGACATCCACTTCGGCGATCCGAAAGACGATAAGCCTGGCACAAACCTGATTTTACCGGCAAACCCTGGTCTGATCAAACACAAAGTGGCGGATATCGATCACTTCCGTAAATCTCTCATCAAAAAAGCTGTCAAGAAAGCCGGCGTGAAGCCAACCGAGGCGGATCTGGAATTCTTAGCAGTTGAAACAAAGACCGACGTTGACTTTGTAAAGAAGACGCTGGAAGCAGAGGGCTTACTGTAAGCTGAATTATCTTAGACTATCCATGCGTGTCCCGGAGCGCGTTCGCGGCACTTCGGGACACGAGGAGAAATGAAAGGAATTATAAGGATGAAAAGAGCAGACGATTTTGAAGTAAGAAGAAAGCATATCGCAGAACTTACGGATGAAGAACTTTATCAGAGATTCTGGGAACTGACCGATCAGGTTGTGGAACCGCTTCTGGAGCTTGGCAGAAAGAACACGACTCCTTCGGTGGAAAGATCCGTTTTACTGAGAATGGGCGTATCCTCCTTAGACTGCATGCCGATCGTAAACCATGCGATGGATCACGGTCTGATGGGCAAAGGCTGTGGACATTGCGTCTACAAGCTGTCCAAACTGGAAGACATCTCGATCAGAGAAGCCAGCATCAAGCTCGCGAGAGGCGAAGGCTGGGACAAAGTTGCGGCAGCGTTCAAGGAGGGTAAGTAAGATGATGGAATTAAAAAGAAACGAAAAGATCGATATTGTCGAACTGCTGAAAGACCTTGACAAATACGAACCGAGAAGAAGAGGCTGGGTTTGGAGAGAGAAGGCTGACAATCAGCACATGGGACCGTTTGAATACCATGAAATTTCCAAGCCGCTGAAGCAGAGCGTTCCGCTGCCTCCGGCAAAATTCATGGAAGACATCGACCCGCAGCCGATGCAGACCATCACCACCGAGATCGCTTCCGGAAGATTCGAAGACGATATCCGGAGAATGCGCATGGGCGCATGGCACGGCGCTGACCATCTGATGGTCATCCGTCACATGGGTCAGTCCCACATCGACGGTCTGATGGAAGGCACGCCGCAGGGTATCGGCGGTGTTCCGATCACCAGAAAGCAGATCCGGGCACAGAGAAAAGCCATCGATCTGATCGAAGATGAGGTTGGTCGTCCAATCAACTATCACTCCTATGTATCCGGCGTCGCAGGTCCGGACGTAGCCGTACTGTTCGCCGAAGAAGGCGTAAACGGCGCGCACCAGGATCCACAGTACAACGTACTTTACAGAGATATCAACTGCGTCAGATCCTTCGTAGATGCCTGCGAATCCAAGAAAGTCATGGCTTGGGCAGACATGCTGCAGATCGACGGCGCGCATAACGCGAACGCGACCGCAAGAGAAGCGTGGAAGGTGCAGCCGGAGCTGATCGTTCAGCATGCGATCAACTCCAGATTCTCCGAAAAAGTCGGTATTAAACCGGAAAACATTTCCCTGTCCACGGTACCACCGACCGCAACACCGGCACCTTGCATGTACATGGATCTTCCGTATGCGGTAGCGCTCAGAGAAATCTGCAACCGCTATAAGATGAGAGCGCAGATGAACACCAAGTATATCCAGTCATCCGCTCGCGAAGCGACGGTTACTCACGTCATGAACATGTTCATCTCCAAGCTGACCAGCGCGGATATCCAGTCCACCATCACACCGGATGAAGGAAGAAACGTTCCTTGGCATATCTACAACATGGAAGCCTGCGACACCGCGAAGCAGACCCTGATCGGCTTAGACGGTATCATGGACATGGTGGAACTCAAAAAAGACGGTCCGCTGAGAGATATGGCCAGAGACCTGAAAGAAAGAGCTTGCCTGTTCATGGAAGAAATCGTTGAAAACGGCGGCTACTTCCAGGCTGTACAGGATGGATTCTTCGTTGACTCCGCAAAATATCCGGAAAGAAACGGCGACGGTATCGCGCGTAAGATCGAAGGCGGCGTAGGCTACGGCTTCATCTTCGAGCGAGACGAAGACTACATGGCTCCGGTAACCGCGCACTACGGCTACAACAACGTAGAACAGTACGGTGGCGATCCTGAGAACCCGTCTGCGCTGATCGGTGGCTGCACCTTCGAGGACAGAAGCAAGATCGTTTACATCGACGAACTCGATGAAGAGGATAACGTAAACGTAAGACTTGAAAAGGTCGCAAAATACAGAACCGGTGAGGTCATCACACCGGAAGTGGAATGGTGCGGCGACAGAGTGGTCATGGTTACCATGATGCTCCCGACGAACAAGCGTGTTGCAGAGGCAGCCGCGGTTGAATTAGGTAAAAAGCTGGGTCTTGTGGATCCGGAAGTCATCTCAGCAGAAGTGATGCAGGATGCGGAAGGTACCAGAATCGAATTAAAGGGTCGCGTTGATTTCGATATCGACCTGACCACCCTTGAGATCCCACCGGAACCACACTACATGACAGACAAAGAGCTTTATGATGAATTTGAAGGACACGAACACATGAAGGTTGTCTGCGGTACCGTCGGCGAAGACGAACACTCCGTAGGTATGCGAGAGATCATCAACATCAAGCACGGCGGTATCGAAAAATGGGGCATCGAATGCGTATACCTCGGCACCTCCGTACCGGTTGAAAAGATGGTTGACGCTTGTATCGAAGAAAACGCCCAGGCGATCCTGGCCTCCACGATCATTTCCCACGACAACGTTCACTACAAGAACATGAAGAGACTGCATGAGCTCTGCGTGGAAAAGGGTATCCGGGACAAGGTCATCATCTGTGCGGGCGGTACGCAGGTCATTCCGGAAGAAGCCGTGAAGACCGGCATTGACATGGGATTCGGACGTAACTCCCATGGTATCGACGTTGCGACCTTCTTAGCGGAAGAAAGACAGAGAAGAAGAGGCGAAAGAGAATAATCTATCTCCAAATCCAAAACAAAACAAAATGAAACCCTAGGGGCTGGGCCGCACGCCCAGCCCCTGTTTCTTCGGCACTGCGGAGCTATTACACGCAGATTGCGCAAAGGCGCATCGCAAACCATGTGCGACCGTGTAAAGAAGACAGAAAAAATAAGCTTGAAAAGAACACGCAAGGATGACAACAAAAGCCGTGCTTTTGCGGCCTCGCGTGATACAGATACATCACATGTAGATACATCACACAGACAGAAATTTTGTAAACAGCGCAGTAAAAAAGACATGATAAAAGGAGGACTCGAATGAAGGTAGACGTATTGGTTGCGGAGATCGGCTCAACAACGACCGTTGTCAACGCGTTCAAGGATCTGGACAGCGAAAATCCGGTTTTCTGGGCACAGGGACAGGCGCCGACCTCGGTGTTGGAGGGTGACGTGCGCATCGGACTGCAGGGCGCGATCGATGACCTTTGCAGGAAGATGAACATCGACAGTCTGGAATACGATGAAATGCTGGCGACATCATCGGCGGCGGGCGGACTGAAGATGACGGTACATGGCCTTGTTTATGACATGACCGCCAAGGCGGCCAGAGAGGCGGCGCTCGGCGCGGGTGGCATCATTCGCGATATTACTGTCGGCAGATTGCGCAGAAGTGATCTGGCAAAGATCAAGGAGATCAATCCGAATCTGATCCTGATTGCCGGCGGCGTGGATTACGGCGAACGGGATACTGCCATCTACAACGCCGAAATGATCCGCAATATGGGACTGCACACGCCGGTCGTTTATGCCGGCAATATCGAAAATCAGGAGGAAATGAAGCTGATCTTCGACGAGGAAAGCGGTCAAAAGCTGTATCTGGTTGACAATGTCTATCCGAAGATCGATACCCTGAACGTTGAGCCTTGCCGCAAGGTCATTCAGGAGGCCTTTGAAGATAATATCACCAAGGCACCCGGCATGGAACACGTCAGAGACATGGTCAACGGCCCGATCATTCCGACACCGGGCGCGGTGATGGAATGTACGAAGCTGCTCTATGACTGCATCGGCGATTGCATGGTCATCGACGTCGGCGGCGCGACCACCGACGTGCACTCTGTGACGGAGGACTCCGACGCGGTAGCCAGGATCCTGACGGCGCCGGAACCCAAGGCGAAGCGAACAGTAGAAGGCGATCTCGGCGTTTACGTCAACCGTATGAAGGTCATCGAATCCATCGGCGAGGAAAAACTGCGCAAGGAATGTGCGGAAAAGCTGCATATCGATCTGGACAAAACGCTGGAAACCTATGTGGCGATCCCGAAAAATGAAGATGAATTCAAGCTGGTTGAACGCCTGACCGAAGAGGCCGTGCTGCGCGCTGTCGAACGGCATGCCGGCCAGATCCGCTACGTCTACGGCCCGACCGGCAGACAAACGCTGGCGGAGGGCAAAGATTTGACGCAGATCAAATATATCATCGGCACCGGCGGCGCGCTGACGAGACTGCCACACCGCGTGGAGATCATGCGGAAGGTACCGCAGGACAATGAGACCGGTATGAAGCTGTATCCGCCGGAATCCGTCAAGATCCTGGTCGATAACGATTACATCATGGCTTCGCTGGGCGTGCTTTCCAAGACCCATAGACAAGGGGCGATTCGACTGCTGGCCAAGAGCCTGCGTATGGAGCTCAAGGAAAATGAGCATGTGGTCAACAAAGCCGCCTTTATCGAGGAACTACAACGTATGGCTACGGCCCGCAAGGCAAAGGAAGAAGAACAGCAGAAGCACATCGAAGAAATGGAAGCGATGGGCTATGACCTGACCGATTACAAGGAAGCACTGGCGGAGAAGATTGGCGGCGCAACGAAGGCGGAAGTGGAAGCGGCCAAAAAAGAGGCCATGCTGAATGATCGTACAGTCAAGAAAGGCACGGATCTTGTCGAACATGCAGAGCATTCGGCATCCGGCGGGAAGTCTTCCAAAGCATCGCCAGACAGCGATGCGCATGACTATGACCCGGCGCAGCATGTGATGCGCGCCTGCGGCGAGGTCGATGGCAGACCGAACTGCAATCACGAGTGTTGGGCATGCACCCGGACGCATTGCCCGTATCGCGATAAGGCCGCGAAGAGACCGTAAACCTAGGATAGACAAGGCAGATCGGCATGACCGGAATGACCTGCCGAAGCCACAAAACAGAAAGGACGAAACGATGTATCCAAGACTGGTAGTAGATCTAAAAAAATTAAAAGGCAATCTTGATGCCTGTGCGAAAATCGTGAAAGAAGACGGCGGCTGCTCGCTGATGATCGTCACAAAGGGTCTTTGCGCCGACAAGGAGATGGCGCACCTGGTTGCTGCGCATCCGGCAGTGGAGTTTATGGCCGACTCTCGCGTCGCGAACATCAAAACCTATGCGGAAGAAGCAAGAGCGAACGGCAAAAAGACCGTATTGCTCAGACTGCCGATGGCCTGTGAGGTTGCGGAGGTGGTAAAATATGTGGATCTCAGCTTTAACTCGGAGCTTTCCACCATTAGAATGCTCAATGAAGAGGCAGGCAAGACCGGCGTGAAGCACAAGATTCTGCTGATGATCGATATGGGTGACCTGCGCGAAGGAATTTTTTATCAGAATGAAGACGAGATCTTCACGGCGGTAGCGGAGATCCTGACGATGGAGAATATTCACCTCTACGGCGTCGGCGTCAACCTCACCTGCTACGGCGCGATCATTCCGAAACAGGACAATCTGGGCGGACTGGCAGCCATCGCGCACAGGATCGAAGAACAGTTTGACATCAAACTGAACGTGATCTCCGGTGGCAATTCCAGTTCCATCTATTTGATCTGGAAAGAAGGACTCCCGGCAGGCATCAACAACCTTCGGCTTGGCGAATCCTTCCTGCTCGGCAATGATACTGCCTACGGGGAGACCGTTCCGGGCTGCGTACACGATACGATGACGCTGGAGGCGCAGATCATCGAACTCAAGAAAAAACCGTCGCTGCCGATCGGCGAGGTCGGCGTGGACGCGTTCGGCGAAAAGCCTTATTACGAAGACCGCGGCATCATGAAACGTGCCATCATCGCTGTCGGCAAGCAGGATACTGACCTCGGCGGCATGCATCCGACCGATGCGCAGATCGAGATTATGGGCGGATCCTCCGACCATACGATTCTGGATGTCACCCATGCCGATAAAAGCTATCAGGTCGGCGACGTTGTTTCCTTTACACTGGAATACGGCGCGATGCTGAAACTGGCCACTAGCCCGTATGTAGAAAAAGCGTATATCAAATAGCACAGCGCAGAGCTATAAAGATAAAAGTGCGCAAGACGATATCTCTGATTTCGCCTTGCGCACTCCTTTCATTCTTCTTTTTCGAAAATCAGATCCATCTCTTGCGTATGCCCTGTTCTGCGCGCTGTTTAGAATTTCTCGAAGTCTGCCGCGCCGTGTTTGCAGAGCGGGCAGATGAAGTCAGGCGGCAAGGTGTCGCCTTCGTAAACATAGCCGCAGATCTTGCAGACATAGCCGTGCTTTTCTTCTTCGATCTTTGGCTGCGGCTTCGGCTTGATATGTTCGAAGTAATAGCCGTAAGTAACGGACGGCGCGTCGCTGAGAATCTCTGCCTCGGTAACTTCCGCGACAAACAGCGTATGCGTGCCGTAGTCGTAGGAATCGATGACCTTAGCGGAGAGGAACGCGTTGGTGCCGAGGGTCACATAAGCAAGTCCGTTTTTACTTCTGCCGATATGCTCCGCAAATCCCGCGAACTTGTCCGTATTCTTGCCGCTGGCAAAGCCGAAACGCTTGAAGATGTCGAAGGAAGCGTCCTCCGCCAGAACCGAAACGTTGAATACGCCCGTGTTCAAAATCATATCATGCGTATAGTTTGCCTTGTTGACCGCGATGTTGATCCGACCCGGTGTGCTGGTCAGTTGGGCTGCGGTGTTGATGATGCAGCCGTTATCCTTGCCGTCTGCCTGTGCGGTCAACACAAACAGACCGTAGGAGAACTTATGGAATACGGAAGGATCGATCTTGGCCTCTGCCATGGCAGCCTCGTCAATGACCGGTTTTTCGAAGCGCGGGATCGTATCAGAGATCGCCTTGACCAGCGCGTCGATTTCTGTTTCCTGCTCCGGCGCAAGGGAGGACTTCAACGTCAGTGTTTCGTTCAAAATCGTCATATCCTTACATTCTTCTAGGATCTGACGCATCAGTTTGCCGCTGGTCGGCGCCCAGGAACCGTTTTCGATCAAAGCAACGGTGCGGTTTTGGATATTATGCGCAGCAAGATCGCGCAGCAGATCCTCCATAGAAATAAAGATGCCTGCGTTGTAGGTGGTCGAGGCGAACAGCAGATGACTCCACTTGAAAGCGGCTGCGATGATTTCGGAGGCCGGCGTGACTGACACATCGTACATTACCGTTTTAACACCGAGATCGCGCAGACGGGAAGAAACAATTTCGGCGGTGTTCTCGGTATTGCCATAGACCGAAGCGTAGGCGATCATCACGCCGGTTTCCTCCGGTGTGTAAGTACTCCACTTTACATATTTATCGAAATAATCCTGAAGATTTCTTCTCCACACAAAGCCGTGCAGAGGACAAATCATTTTGAGATCCAGTCCGTGAGCCTTTTTGAGCAGAGACTGCACCTGTGTGCCGTACTTACCGACAATATTGCAGTAGTAACGACGTGCTTCATCCAGATATTCCTGGTTAAAATCGACTTCATCCGCAAAAATTGCGCCGTTGAGCGCTCCAAAGGTACCGAAGGCATCTGCGGAGAACAGTGTGCCGGTTGTTTCGTCGAAGGTTACCATGACTTCCGGCCAATGTACCATCGGCGCAAAAAGGAATTTGAGCGTATGATGTCCGGTGGAGAGTGTGGCACCTTCCTCGACAACAAAAGCTTTGCCTGTGAGGTCGAGCTGGAAGAATTGCCGGATCATCGTCAGAATCTTCTGGTTACATACGACCTTCACGTTCGGGTAGCGCAGCAAAAGCTCCATCAAGGTTGCCGAATGATCCGGCTCCATATGCTGCACGACGACGAAGTCCAGATTCCTGCCGTCCAACGCGTGTGTCAGATTTTCAAAGAAGGTCTTGCTGACCGCCTTATCCACGGTATCAAAGAGCACATTGATGTCGTCCAGGAGCAGATAGGAATTATAGGAAACGCCGCGTGGAACAGAGTAGACGCCCTCAAACATTGCCAGACGCCGGTCGTTGGCGCCGACCCAGATGAGGTCATCTGTGATTTTTTTTGTACAATGCATGTTTTACCTCCTATAGTATAGCAAGTTTCGCTTCGCGTATGTCCGTAAGCGTTGTAGGATTATTATACAATGATACCCCATGCATGGCAATGCGTAACACAAAAGAAAATATTTTGTTTTTTTATTTCTTTTTGTCTCAGATCTGGCCGTTTTCGTGTCGTTGTGCAGGAACACAAATGGACATTCGATCTTTTGTGTGCTAAGATAACGCTAACAGACCGCAAAGAGAGCGCTAAGAGAACACATACGAAAGTTGACTGGAAATATACGAAAGTTGACTTGAAAAAATTTTAACAATTCAGTTAAAATAGTTCTTGGCAGAACAATTGCTTACGGTTCTGTCGGCTTTATACTTTATTTTTAACAACTTTATAGTAGGAGGACTTATTATGGGTAAAAAGATTCCTTTGTGGCAATGCTTACTCGTTATGCTCGTCATGGTTGGCGCACTGATGTGGTCAATTATTGTCGATGACGGCGGCGAACCACACATCGCGTTGATCGTTGCAGCTGCATTCGCTACCATCGTTGC
>DJPG01000112.1 GCA_002439735.1 Firmicutes bacterium UBA6418
ACATCCTCTTTGCTCAATAATAACGTTTTCATTTTGGTTTCACCTGCTTCCTTATTTCGTGAAACCGTTTTCGATCAGGAATTCTTCGAACTTCGCAAGTGCCTCCGGTACGCCTTTGCGGCCGTAGCCCATGCGGAAGTACGGTTCATCCATTTCGTAAATATTAGCCGGCAGCAGCAGTACGCCTTTTTTATCTACCGCCATCTGGCAGAAATCCTTGACCGGCATATCGATCAACAGCTTATGGAATGCCACCGGTCCGCAGGTGATCGGTTTCTTTTCAAAGAGATAATCATATTTTGCAAAGAATGCGTCTGCAAGCTTGATGTTTTCTTCGATCAGTTTCCGGCTCTTTTCCAGCAGCTCGTCGCTGTGCTTCAGCGCAACCTTGGTCAGATATTCCGACGGTGCGGAATCGCAGATACTCATATAATGTTTGAATTTTACCAGCTGCTGCAAGAGCGCCGTATCCTTGGACGCGACCCAACCGACGCGGAGTCCTGCAAGACCATAAGATTTTGACATCACGCCCAGCGAAACTGCCTTATCATAATGATCTGCCACCCAGTCTCTCTTTTCGCCGTCCATTTCCAGACCCTTGTAAACTTCGTCCGAGAAAAGATAAATGTCGTGCTTCTTACAGATCGCGCAGAGTTTTTCGATCTCCGCATTCGTGAACGTATAGCCGGTCGGATTGTTCGGCGTATTGATGGCGATGATCTTGGTGTTCGGCTGGATCAGGCTTTCCAGTTCGTTGAAATCCACGACCCACTTTTCCCCGTCGTCTTTGACAAACCATTTGGAAAACGTACAGTTCGGGATCGAATTCGCAACCTCATAGGCGGACTGGTAATTCGGGTACATCGCGATCATATGATCCCCCGGATTCAGAAGCACGTTCATATACGCAAAGATTGCTTCCTGCGCGCCATGGAATACCAGAATGTTTTCGTCCGTCATATTTTTGTAGAGTTTCGCGATCGCTTTTCTGAGCTGTGGATCGCCCCAGGTTTCCGTGTAGCCGAGCCACTGCTTCAGATAGCCTTCCTTCGCGCCCGGCTCCATGGCCAGAAGGTCCTCTGTGCTCATGGATTCGCAGTCCGACTGCGTCAACAGATACGGTGCGGTAAACTCATATAAACCGAAATAACATTCCAACTTAAAATCATTGATCTTCATTCTGCTCACCTTTTCCTTTCAACTCTTTTTCCCTTTTAGGTTGTGTTTTACTTTCTGCTCTTATTTTACTACTGCCTAACCTGCCGCACAAGAACGCAAAAAAAAATGACCTAGTAGCCAAAGACTTACTAAGTCAGGTTTTCCTTACCAAATATAATCGAGGAAGAAATTCTGCGCATCCGGCAAAATCTATGCACATTTTTCCGCTCCGCAAAATATATTAGGAGAAAAGACTGTGATCTGCACCCTGTGCGGACACGCAAAGCAAGAGAGGTGGAAAAACATGAAAAACTGCTTGTACTGCATCGATGTCTACACCGTCAGCGAGGGTGACACCTTGTATTCGATCGCCGAAAAATACGAGCTGCCGGTCAGCCTGCTGATGAAAGTCAACGGCATCGAAAATCCATATAACCTGCAGATCGGCATGCGTCTATGCATTCCGGGAACGGAGGATCAGCTTCCGTCCGCGCCGGGGGCCTGCGCGAAGACTCATACCGTCAAGGCCGGCGATACTCTGTACTTAATTGCCAAAATGCACAATGTTAAGCTGGATGCGCTCATGCGCGCGAATCCGAATATCGACCCATACAATATGCTGGTCGGAACGGAGCTTTGCATCCCGATGTAGACTTCTGCAGATTTCCGTTTCTGCACATACCCTGTCGTACACAAAAAATGAGCAAGGCTGACCGTCGATCTCTGCGGATCCGACGATCAGCCCGCTGGATTCTACAACAAAACGCAGTCGGCGGCAATCAACGCTCCGTAGAGTTTACAGGAGCTTATCCAGTTCTCGTTCGACTTCCGGCATTTTTTTGACGGTCGGATGGTCGATGACTTTGCCGCGCGTAACGACCATTTCGATCTTGCGCAGTGCCTGCAGATTGTCTAACGGATTCTGTTTCGTCACCACGAAATCCGCGCATTTGCCGGGTTCAATGCTGCCGGTGATGTCCCCGATGCCGGCCAGCTCCGCGTTCAGCTTGGTCGCGGTATATAAAGCGAACTTCTCGGATACGCCGCAGTAGTTATGATAGTAGTTCAGTTCCCGCCACATATCGTAGTGCGTGATGTACGGGCAGCCGGTATCCGTACCCAGACCGACCGGAATGCCGTTGGCAAGACAAGCCTTTGCGCAGTCCAGGATCCCGTTAAAGACGACCTGTCCGTTATACTGTTCCGTTTCGGTGATATGGCTGACTTCCCGATCAAACTTCGCATAAGGAAGCGCCGGCGAAATCGTTGCGATCAAGCAGGCATGGTGCTCTTTGAACAGCGCGATCATTTCCTCGTCTGCCGCCGCGCCGTGTTCAATCGAATCCACGCCGTTGGCCAGCGCGCACTTTACGCCCTCGGGACTTTCTACATGCGCCGCGACTTTCAGTCCCAGTTCATGTGCCGCGTCACAGGCCGCCTTGACATATTCCGGCGGCATTTTGAGCTCTCCCGGTTCACCTTTAACTTTGGCATCCAGCACGCCGCCGGTGATCATTAGTTTGATCCAGTCCGGCTTCGCCTCGGCGATCTTGCGGACATAGGAAGCCGCCTCTTCCGCACTGTTTGCCACATAGGCCAGAGAATGCGCCATGTGACCGCCCTCGACCGAGACCGCCATATCACAGGCCAGAATACGCGGTCCGACGATTTCACCCGCATTGATCTTATTGCGGATCTTCGAATCAAAATCCAGCACGCCGCCGACCGTACGGATCGTCGTCACACCGCTCAGGAGCTGCGTTCTGGCGCTGGAAGCGCACATGTTCATCGCCAGCTTACGAAACAGCGCGTTGCTGGTCAGAATTTTGACCAATTTGGCTGCGTCCTGCTGTTTCTTCTTCGGCTTACCGGTTGCCGGCAGATGCAGGTGCAGGTTGATCAGCCCCGGCATGATATAGTTTCCCGCAAGGTCGATGATCTCATACCCACTGAGATCTTTATCCTTGATCTGTTCTTTTTCCACAATGGCTTCAATCCGTTCGCCGTCCGTCAGGATGACCTTATCCCGCTGCGGCTCCATATCCTTGGTTCCGTCCAGAATGATCCCGTTGATATATGCTTGTTTCATTCCTTTGTCCTCCTGTGTTCTGTTTGTCTCTATTTTACGAAAAAACAGGAAAAAAGTCTACTCTCAATTTCTCGTCTTTGTCCGCATCGTATCGATGCGGATGCCCTTTTGACCGCGGAATTTCAAGCCGACTGCGCCGTCGAGATCATTGCGGAAAACCCGGATGCCTCGCTCCGCAAGCCGCGCCAGTACTTCCGGCGACGGGTGTCCGTAATTGTTTTTTCCCACCTGGATCACCGCGATCTGCGGATCTACGGCATCTAAAAACTCTGCAGCGCTGCTGGTCTTGCTCCCGTGATGCCCGATCTTCAAAACATCCGCGCGCAGCGTCTCCGGCTTGCCGGTACTTTGATAATGAGCCAGCATCGCAAGCTCTCCTTCTTCATCCAGATCGCCGGTGATCAGCACTCGGAAGCTGTCATAATGAAGCAGGAAGACACTGCAGGCAGCGTTCCCCTCCTGCTGCGGGTCTTCATCAAGCGTGAGCGGCCAGAGCACCTCGATCCATACGTGATCGCTTTTGCCGAGACGGATCTCTTTTCCCGCGGTCAGCCCCGCGATCTGCCGTGTCACGGGAAAAGATTCCGCCAGCTGGCATTGCCCCAGATAATGATCGGTATGCCGGTGTGTCGCCAGTGCCAGATCCAGTTTCCGCACGCCGTTTGCGAGGAAATACGGTTTCAGCGTCTTGCTGCCCACGTCATAGCGCACATTTCCGCCTCCATCGATCAGGATATGACTGCCGTGACTACGCAAATGGATGGCGTCCCCCTGTCCGACGTCCACAAAGATCAGGTCGGCATGCGTGATTGGCGAATAAGTAAACAGTTGTACAGCCAGCGCCAGTAGAAGGATCAGTCCGAAGCAGCCGATCAGCCGTTTGTTTTGTTTTCGTAGCCGCAGCAGCAGGCAGGTCTCCGAAGCCGCAAAGAAAGCGCCGCCCAAAAGCAGGATTGTCAGCCAGATCGGCGGCCGCACGACATTGATCGCCGCATGCCCGTTGAGCCCGAACCATGCATTGATCCGCAGCAGCATTTGTGCCATAGCCTCCAGAAACGACAGGCATAAAGAAAACAGAGTTCCGCCTGCGCAGCCGGAAAGTACGAAGCATCCCATCGCAAACGGAACGAACCACCCGGTCAGGTAAAGGATCGGCAGATTCGCCGCAAGGCTGACCAGGGAGATCGTATGAAACTGATAAGCCTGATACAAAATCAGTCCCAGATTGACCGCCAGTGCCGTCGTCAGAGATTCCGGCACCCTCTGTGGCAGAATCCGCTGAAAAAACGCGATCGAGCTGATGGCCAGAAAGGACATCTGAAAAGCCGTTCCCAGGATCACATACGGGTTCCGTACGATCAGCAGGAGTGCAACCGTGCTCAGCGCAGTCAGCATGTCGTAGCGCAGATCCGATAGCCTTGCGAGGACGCTCAGCACGATCATCAGTACTGCCCGCACCGTCGACGGGCTCCAGGCAGACAGTGTTCCGTATGAAAACAGCAGAAAACCCAACACCAGCAGCGCCGGCGCGCTACTGCGGTTTCGGGTCAGCCTCCTGTACAGATCGTACAGAATACCAATGTGCAGACCACTGACTGCCAAAATATGCGCGGTTCCGTTATCGCGGAACTGCTGTGTGACCTCCTCGTCGAGATACGCAGTCTCGCCGAACAGCACACCCATTAAAAGGCCCCGGCTCTGCGGGCGCAGTTGTGCGGCAAAGCGGAACTTCTGCCGTACCAGCAGCCGTTCATACGCATCAAACAACTTCTGAAAGGCACCAGCAGACAAAACGGCCGTTGCAGTCACTCCTCCGCTTTCTGATTCATCCTCGATTGCAAAGGAATCCAATGTCCCGATCAAACGGATCCCGCAGCTTTTGAGATAATCCGCGTAGTCGAAGCAATGCGGATTTCCCGCAGATGCCGGCACGGCAAGACTGCAGCGAAAACGGATCTTGGCGCGTTGCAGCTGCCATGGTTCTCTGATGCTGCTGTAATAGGTCAGCAGCACATCCTCTGACCGTCTCAGCGCTTGCCCATCCACTGTGTGAAGACGGACACGCATCGTATAAACATTCTCTTCTTTTTCACGGATCTGCCGGACCGTACCCATGTAGTTCCGCGCGCCTTCTGTCAGAGCCGCAGGCGGCGTCGGAGCCAGCGGGATCCCCGCCAGGTCCAAAAGATATAACACGCTTAAAAGACAAAGAACGAAGCAAAACAGTTTTCTTCTTTGCATATTCCAAATTGTACCATAATTTTTTTGTTTTTCAAATACATTTTTATACTTTTTTTCAAATTTTATTCATTTTTTTACGAAAGATTCTTGCGAAAATATGGAAAGTATTTGGCTTTCCGGACAAGGTATGGTATACTGTAAATTGTAGCTTTCTGTGTAGATACACAGGCTGCCGAGACCAAAGAAAGAGGGTGATTTGTTTGAGTTACTACGATGAATCCGGTAAACCGAAAAACTCGCATGCGGAAGATCCGAGCACCGAGCAGGCGATGCACAGCCGACGTGCCAGACGCATGGAGCGGGAAGCGGAAGAAGAAAAGAACGAACACAAAGAGCAGCATGCTCCAAAAGATCATAAAGAACATAAAAAAAAGAAATATAAGCTGAACAAAAAACAGTTCCTGCGATTTAGTCTTTGTATTTTTCTTGCAATGGTTCTGCTCTGCATGACCTATGTAGGCATCACCATCATCAAAGCGCCGAAGATCGAAACCGACAATATCTATAGTCAGCTCTCACAAAGTTCCGTACTTTACGATGACAAAGGGGAGATCATCGATAATGTCTTTGCGGATCAGAACCGGACGATCGTCGAGCTCAGTCAGATTCCGAAGAATGTTCAGAATGCTTTTATAGCGCTGGAGGATAAGACATTTAGAACTCACCACGGTTTTAACATTATTCGAATTTTCGGTGCCATCAAAGACGCCGTTCTGCATGGTGGATCGATCAGCGGCACCAGTACCATCACACAGCAGCTGGCCAGAAACCTGTATCTATCCGATACCATGCAGGAGCGCTCCCTTTCCCGTAAGATCACAGAAGCCTATTACGCCGTAATTCTGGAAAAAAACCTGAGCAAGGATGAAATTTTGGAGGCTTACCTCAACACCGTAAATTTCGGATCAGGCTACGGCGTCCAAGCCGCGGCGCAAGCCTATTTTTCCAAGGACATTGAGAATGTGACGCTCTTTGAAGCCGCAGCGCTTGCTGCGATGCCGCAGCAACCGACGACTTACGCGTTGGTCAAAGCTGTTTCGCTGGACAGCATCACCGAGGATACCGACAATCTGATTATGAAAGGCACAGACTATGCCTATGTCTGGAATGACGCGGCTGCTGGCCGAATCAAGTTGTGCCTTAAACTGATGTTGGAGCAGGGCTATATTTCGCAGGCAGAATATGACGAAGCGGTCAAAACCAAGATTAAAGATGTCGTCAATCCGAACACAGACGCTCTGAATTCCGTGTCCAACTACTTTGCCGATTATGTCATCACGCAGGTCATTCAAGATCTGCAGGATCAGCTCGGCTACGACTATCAGAAGGCGCAGAGCCTAGTCTATAACGGCGGTATCCAGATTTATACAACGATGGATTCCCAGGCACAGGCTGTCATTGAAAAAGAATATAAGAACGACGATAATTTCCCGCAGCCGATCAATTATTCCAAGGATAAGAACGGCAATATCAAGAATCCGAGCGGCGGCGTCCTGCTGTACGCGTACAGCAACTATGTTGAAAAAGACGGCACGTTTAAGCTCAAATCCGATGAATATAAGTGGAACAGCGACGGCTCCCTGACCATCTTCGCCGGCAAGCGGCTTGCCATCTACAATACAACCGTCAACGGTCAAACGGATTACAGCATAGAAATGAAAAATATGTACTCCATCGAAAATGGAAAATTCTATTCCATTCCGGGCGGCTACATTAATATTCCGCAGGCATATAAGAGCCGCGACAACGATGGCAACCTCGTTATTTCTGCGCAATTCTTCACCGACTATCCGGATTTTTTCATTGAGGACGGCAAGAAGCTTTCCACAAAGGATTATTCTCTGCGTCAGAAAGTCATCCAACCGCAGTCGGCGATGACCATCGTCGACAACAAGACCGGCGCGATCAAAGCAATGATCGGTGGCCGCAAAACCGTTGGCCGCATGCTGTTCAACCGTGCAACAGCCACCCGTCAGCCTGGTTCCTCCATCAAACCAGTCTCGGTCTATTCAGCAGCTCTGCAGCGCAGCTTTGAACTAGAAGCCGCCGGTGAGACCTTCCCGCTTGTCGATACCGGATTTGATCGACAAGGAACCAATCTGTGGGGCAATTATATCACCACGGCTTCTATCGTGGACGACGAGCCGACGAAGATTAACGGAAAAATCTGGCCGGTAAACTCCTATCGTTCCTATCGCGGTCTTTACACATTCCGTACCGCACTGCAGCAGTCTGTCAACGTCTGCGCGGTCAAGATCCTGGCTCAGGTCGGTGTAGATTACGCCTTTGACATTGCGCAAAGATTCGGACTCACCACGCTGGTCAAGGAGGGCGACAGCAACGATTTGAACCTTGCCGCACTGGGTATGGGCGGTCTGACCAAGGGCGTCTCCACACTGGAAATGGCAAGTGCGTACTCCGTATTTGTCAACGACGGAGTCCTCAAGAGTCCAACCTGTTATACGAAAGTTACCAGCAAGGCGGGAGATATCATTCTGGAACCGCAAACAACCGAAAGTGATGTGTTGGATTCCGGCGTTGCCTGGATCATGCGTAACGTTCTGCAGAGCGTTGTTTCCGAGGGTATCGGTTCCTATGCGAGAGTCTCCGGCGCGAATGTCGGCGGTAAAACCGGTACGACCTCTGACAGCTACGATATCTGGTTTGACGGCTTTACCGCAAACTATTCCGCATCCATCTGGATTGGTACCGATGTGAATATTAAACTTTCCTCCATGTCGCCAAAAGCCGCGACTCTATGGGGAAAGATCATGGGACAGATTGATGCTGCTAAGGGTGGAAAATATTCCAAGAAACCGGATAATGTCGTCAGCGCAGTCATTGATACCAAGAGCGGTCTTCTGGCTGCCGACAACAGCACGACGACGCGTACCGAGTATTTCACTCGTGGGACGCAGCCGACGGAAGCTGGCACGCTGCGCCAGGTTGCGGACATCTGTGATGAATCCGGAGAACTGGCAACGCCATCCTGCCCAAGTGTATCTTCCGATATCGGCATCATGCGCCCGTACATTCCAAGCAAACAAGTCAGGGATTACTCGATTGAACTGCCTCACTATTACTGTCATCTGCACAATCCAAATCCTGACGTCTATCCTGCAGATCCGGATAAAAAGGTCACGATCGTTGAGGAAAAGCCTCCGGTCGAGGAGCCGGATCCGGGTGTCATCGACGATCCGGAAGATCCGAACTACGATCCGAACAAATCGCCGGACAGCGTTGAAGATGACGGTGACGGTGACAGCAGCGAACCTGCAGACTAAAACCAGCTTTGCCCCGCCAGACAGACTTTGATCGATCGAATCCGTTTTTTACAGAGTTTAACGATTGGCACAAGAAAAGGGAGCTTCCTGCATACATCAGCGAGATTCAACTGATATGCGCAGGTGCTCCCTTTTCTTTTTGTTTCATTCACCGAATCAAATTCCCGAATACCAGCGCTTTTTCAAAAAGAACCAGCTGATCGGTACCGCGTACATATAGACGGCGTACGGCAGGCAGGCCGCGCTGACGCCGAAAAATGACAGCGGAACGGAACAGCCGATGCACCATGGAACCATGCAGGCAATCAGGATCACGGAGTTTTCCATGTCGAGAGCCAGTTCGGTCTTGGTCGCGCCGCTCTCCTCATATGGCTTGTTCAGCAGGTCATTGCAGACCAATGTCGCGATCGTCTGATTGCAGAAAACGCAGGCAGACGCCAGACTCAGCGCCGCCATCACGGTAAACCGTCCGAAGTGCGTGCAGGCAGACGCTAGCTTTTCCTGCAGGGAATCGAGCATGCCGGTTCCGTTGAAAATGCCGGAATAGGAACTGGAGATCAGCAGGATTACGCAGATCTCCAGCATGGAGATCAGTCCCCCGCCGTTGAGGATCGCGCCGAGACCGTCTCCGGACGCCCGATAGCCGACCGCACAGATCTTCAGCACCTCCAAAAGCGGCACGCCCTGCACCAGCCAGGCGACCAGAATGCCGCTGAGGATACTGGCGGCCATCGACTTCAGAACGCTGACTTTGAGCAGCGGCAGCACCAGCATGAAGGCAGCCGGCACAAAGGCCCACAAGGATAGGTTAAATTCGCTTTCGAAGGTCTGCATCAGTTCCGGATCCACATGGCTGATCGGGTTCCGGATCGAAAAGAATATGTAGACTGCGAGTACCAACAGAAACGGCACGATCGCGGCTTTCATCATCACTTTCACATTGTCATAGATCTTGGTTCCGGTAATTCCTGACACCATATTTGCGCTCGAAGATACCGGAGAACCGCGATCTCCGAAATAGACACCGGACATCAGAACGCCAGCGGTCAGAACCGGATCGACACCCCCGCTCCTGGCCAGTGTCATAAAAATAACACCGACGGTTCCCGCAACACCGAAGGACGTGCCGAGCGCATAGCTCAGTAGGCAGGAAAGCAGGAACGCGATCATCAGAAACAGCGGCGGCAGGATCAGTTTCATGCCGTAATAAACAAAGACCGTGATTGTTCCTGCTATGCGCCAAATCGCTGTCACAAAACCGATGATGCACATGACCTCAATCACCAGCATGGATTCTTTAGCTCCGCGGACACACATTGCCGCAAGATCCTCCAGAGCGAAACCGCGGCGCATGCCGACGGCAAGAAACGCCGCCAGTCCCGCAAGCAAAGCGATGATCATGGAATAATCCAGGATGAGCGCTGAGATCATGACGATCAAAAATACAAAAAACGCAATCAGTAAGTCCATGTTTTCTTTTGCTGCCTCCGTTTTCAGACCCGCATCACCTTGATCTTCTTGAACGCCCCCGTCCGCTCCGGCACGTTTTCCGCGCCAAAGACCGCTGAACCGGCGACTGCGATCTCTACGCCCGCATCCAGCACCTCCGCGACATTGTTCAGGGTCACGCCGCCGTCGATCTCGATCAGAAACGAAAGTTTTCTTTCCTGTTTCATCTTTGCCAACTCCCGGACTTTTCGCAAAGTGCCCGGGATGAATTTTTGTCCGCCGAAGCCGGGATTGACCGACATAACGAGCACCAGATCAACATCTTCCAAAATACATTCCAGCGCTGATAGCGGCGTTGCCGGATTGATGGCGACCCCGGCTTTGACGCCGTGAGACTTGATGTTCTGAATCGTACGGTGCAGATGCACACAGGCTTCCTGATGAACGGTGATATAGGCCGTCTGTGGCGTCACGAAATCCGTAAGGTACCGATCCGGATCTTCGATCATCAGATGAACGTCAAACGGCAGAGCCGTTTTTCCGGTCAGGGATTTCATGATCGGCGCACCGAAACTGATATTTGGTACAAAATGTCCGTCCATAACATCGACATGGATATAGTCTGCTCCGCCCGCTTCGATTTTTTTTACGTCTTCCAGAAGTCGGCTGAAGTCCGCCGACAGAATGGAGGGTGCTAGTTTCAGCATAGTTTCACCTCGTTTCATATTTTTTCCTGCTGCGGATCTCTTCCAGATTCGCCTGATAGGACGCATACCTTGATCTATGGATTTCACCCTTGCGAACCGCTTCGCGCACAGCGCAGTCCGGCTCGGTCATGTGGCGGCAGTTGTCGTAGCGACACTGCCCCTCATAGCGTTCGATCTCCGGATAATACAGCCGCAGATCCTCTTCACCGGCTTCCAGGATCTCAAAGGATGTAAACCCCGGCGTGTCGAAGACCATACCGCCGCCGTCCACCGAAAACAGCTCCACGTGCCGCGTAGTATGCTTGCCGCGTTTCGTCTTTTCGCTGATCTCGCCGATCTCCATATTGGCGTGCGGGATCATCGCGTTGAGGATCGTGGATTTGCCGACCCCGGACGGACCGGCCAGCGCCGCCGTCTTGCCCGCGATCTGCGTTTCCAGCTCCGCAAGCCCCTGCCCGGTCTTGCCGCTCACGCAGAGAACCGGATAGACCGGCTCATAGACCGCTTTCATTTCGGCAATCTCCGCTTCCGACGCACTGTCGCACTTGTTGATACAGATCACGGCTTCGACACTGTGCATCTCCGCCATCACTAAAAATTTATCGACCAGCGCGAAATTCGGTTTCGGACGGGTCGCCGCAAAGACGATCAAAAACACATCCACATTGACGATCGGTGGACGGATAAACTGATTTTTGCGCGGCAGGATCTCGTTGATCACACCTTTTTTTTCCGCTTCATCGATGAGATCGATATCGACGAAATCACCGACTGCCAAGGTAATACCGTCCTTTTTGAATATGCCACGGCCCTTTGCCTCAATCAGTCCCGCTTCCGTCTGCACATAATAGAAGCCGCCGATTCCTTTTTGGATCAGTCCTTTCATAAGTGTTTATTCCTCATCTTAACTCTTGAATGCTTGTTTTCGCGTCATTTTATTCATCCGTTGCCGGATCCTCCTCATCGCCGTCAATCACATCCGTACCGTTTCCGCTGCCGTCCGGTTGCTCACCTTTGCTGACCTTGTACTGTACTTCGGTTCCCTTTTCCAGTTCGGTTCCCTCCGGATACTGCTGCCAGAAAACAAGGTTCTGCGCGATCTCGTTGGTTTCTTCAAAAACCGGTACGGCTGCCGCAAGCCCTTCATTGGCCAGCAAAGCATTCGCTTCATCCGGCGTCTTGCCGATGATGTTCGGCATCTTCACCATTTCTTTTCCTTTGCCGTTGCTGACTTCTACCTCGATGGTCGTACCGCTCGGTGCGGACTGTCCGGCCTCGATCGACTGGAAGATGATCGTATTCTTCGGCTTGCTGTCGGTCACTTCCCGTACCAGCGAAATGCCAAAGCCCAATGCTTCCAGTTCCGCCTTGGCCTCGTCCAGATCCTTGCCGACCACCTTCGGCATCACACCATCTTTTTTGCCTTTGCTGATATTGACGATGATCGTCTTGCCCTCACTGACTTCTGAACCGGCGGTCGGTTCCTGTGTGGTGATCAAACCGGCATCCTGATCCGGACTGTAAAATTCCTCACCCTTTTCGACTTTCAGTCCCAGTTCATCCGCCTGCTGCTGCGCTTCTTCCAGTGTGCTGCCCGCAAAATCCGGAACCTCGATCGTCTTGGCATCTCCGCCGAACCAGTCAAAGACGATCGCCATGCCGATCAGCGCCGCGATCAGCACAATCACACCTGCCACGATGATAAAGGCCGTGCTGACCTTTTTCGCTTTTTCCTCATCCGCACTGCCGCCTCGCATAGATTTCAACGATTTCTCGGAAGCGTGCTCGGTCTGCACCGAACCAGTCACCGGATCTTCCGTCGCGATCCTCGTATTTTTGTCCCGACGCGGTGCGCTCTGCAGCTGCACAGCCGTTTCGGCAGGCTCCTCATCCGGCAAAAATGCTTTACGACCCATGACCTTCGTAATAAATTCGATATTGTCCAAGTCCTCGATCATTTCATCCGCGGTGCGATAGCGATTGGACTGATATTTCTCTGTTGCCTTCATGATGATCTTTTCCAGCTGCGGCGGAATGCCCGGAACCTGTGCCGTCACCGATGGCATCGGTTCATTGATGTGCATCAGCGCGATGGTAACCGGGTTATCTCCGTCAAACGGCACCTTGCCGGTCAGCATTTCATAAAGGACGATTCCCAGCGAATAGATATCGGAACGCTCGTCCACATACGCGCCACGCGCCTGCTCCGGCGAAAAATAATGTACGGAGCCCATGACCTTGCCCGCGCCGCCGATAATCGTCGATGCGCTGACTGCCTTGGCGATACCGAAGTCCGTCAGCTTGGCGACTCCGGTGTTGGTGATCAAAATATTATGCGGCTTGATATCTCTATGTATGATCTGATTTTTGTGTGCCAGACTGAGTGCCGATGCCACCTGCCGCGTAATGCTGATGGCCTCCTTATAGTCCAGTCTTCCCTTCTCTTCAATATACTGACTGAGCGTTTTGCCCTCTACCAGTTCCATCACAATAAAGTGAATATTTCCTTCTTCGCCGACGTCGTAAATACTTACAATATTTGGATGCGTCAGTGCTGCCGCAGCCTGAGACTCACGCCGAAAATTTTCAATAAACTTCTCGTCCTTGGTGAATTCCGGACGCAGAATCTTGATCGCGACATACCGGTTGAGCAGTCTGCAGCGTGCCTTATAGACGATGGCCATGCCGCCCTCGCCGATTTTCTCAATCAGTTCATACCTTCCGGCTAATAGTCTAGTGCTCATAGATATCCTCCTCCGTTACCTTCAGACTGATGACAGTGATATTATCATGCCCGCCGTTTCGATTTGCCCGGCGGATCAGTTCCGCACAGACATCCGACATCGATGCGCCATGTTCCAGAACCTCGATCATCTCCGTATCACCGACCTCATCGTAGAGACCGTCGGTACAGATCAGGAAACGGTCGTCCTTTTGGATCTCTACCTGGAAAAAATCCGGTTCTACGGTTCGATCCGCGCCCAGAGCCTTGGTGATGACATTTTTGCGGTCATCCAGCTCCGCCTGCTCCGGCGAAAGAATCCCGGCCTTGACCAAAGTGTTGACGTATGTATGATCCTCTGTCAGCTGCGTCAGCTGTCCGTCGCGATAAAGGTAGGCGCGGCTGTCACCGACATTGGTGATATAAGCCTTGCCGTCCGTTGCGTAAACGATCACCACCGTGGTCGCCATGCCGCTGTTTTCTTCATAAGTATGCGAAAGCTCGTAGATCTTTCGATTTGCTTCATCCAGACAGGTCTGCAGATAATTGACCACCGCATATTTGTTATCTGCTTCCGCGATTGGATGCGCGACGATATAGTTGGCGATCTCACTGACTGCGGTTCGGCTGGCGATCTCACCGGCGTTTCCTCCCCCGACACCGTCGGCTACGACATAGACCTTATCCGGCAGCAGTACGAAGCATGCGTCTTCGTTGTTGCTTCTTATCAATCCTTTATCGGACTTAAACCCGACCTGCATGATTACTCCTTCCCGGGAATTCTCAATTCTTCCTTTCCCCTTTGCATTTTGCAGTAATAGAGTCCATCCAGTCCCATTTCCGGCAGGAACTGCACTTCTTCCGTTTTTACAAATTCCGGATGCGCGCGCAGGAACGCTTCGACCTGCCGCTCGTTTTCGGCAGGATTGATCGTACAGGTGCTGTACACCAGCATTCCGTCCGGTTTCACATACGCGGCTGCCGCTTCCAGGATCTGCTTCTGTATTTTCACGAGCTCGTCGAGCCCGTTGTTTTCTTTGTATTTGATCTCCGGCTTTCTGCGCAAAACACCCAACCCCGAGCACGGTACATCCGCCAGCACGCGATCCGCGCGGCATACATAGTCATCGACGCATTCCCGGCTGTCATGACAAAGCGTATGCATGATCGAGATTCCGGCCGCCTGTGCGTGCTTTTCCATCAGCGCCAGTTTGTGTTCGTAAAGATCCATCGCCAGTACTTCGCCGCGGTCTTCCATCTGTTCGGCGATGGCAAAGGTCTTGCCGCCCGGCGCCGCGCAGACATCCAGGATCGTTTCGCCCGGCTGCGCGCAAACCGCATCGGCGATCAGGATCGAAGCCTCGTCCTGCACCGAAAAAAGGCCTTTTTGATAAGCCTCCGACGCCAGCAGTCCACTCCCGCGGACAAGCAGCGCCCGCGCGGCGCGCGGCGCCGGATGGACTTCGAAGCCGGCGCCGCGCAGTTCCTGCGTGAGCTTCTCGGCGCTTGTTTTCATGGTGTTGACGCGGATCACCAGCTCCGGCGTACGGTTGGAAGCTTCCAGGATCGCTTCCGTGCGCTCCGTTCCGAATGCGTCCAACCAAAGCTGCACGATCCATGGCGCCGCGGAATAGGCCGTACTCAGATACCCGACAAGATCCTGCGTACGATCCGGCAGACTCAGCGTCTTGCCGCCGCGGATAAAACCGCGGAGTACCGCGTTGATGAAATTCTCCCGGCCGCGCGCGTATTTCTTCGCCAGCTGCACGGTCTCGCTGACCGCCGCGTATTCCGGCACTGCATCCATGAATTTCAGCTGGTACAGCCCCATGCGCAGAAGGGTCAGATCCGGCTTTTTTACTTTTTTGACGCCGGTACGGATCAAGCCGTCCAGCTGATGATCCAGTAGCAGCTTGTATTTCAGCACGCCGTAAACCAGCTCCCGGACAAAGGCCGGATTCTGCACGCAGCCTGCGGCAATGTGCCGGTTCAGCGCCAGATTGGAATAGGCCTGTTTCTGCTCGATATCCATCAGCACGTCGTAGGCTGTTTTTCTGTCTGTATCCATCAATCCCGGTTTCCTCTCATGGCAAACAGACGCAGCAGGTTGGCGATTGCCATCGCCAGTGCTGCCAGATACGTCATGGCTGCAGCCCGCAATACCTTTTTCGCTCCGGTGATTTCCATGTCGTCTACGATATGAAGCGCTTCCATCTGCTTGAGTGCTCGATTACTGGCGTCAAATTCCACCGGCAGCGTAACCGCATGGAAAAAGATCACCGCCAGCATGGCGATCACCGCGATATTAAACAGGGTATCGCCGATGTAGCTGCCGTTTCCGAGCAGGATGATGCCGATGATCGCCAGCGGCCAACACAGGTTCGACGCCAGATTGACGACCGGCACGACACCATTTCGTACCTTGAGCGGCAGGTAGTTTTCCGCATGCTGGATGGCGTGCCCTGCCTCGTGGCAGGCAACGCTGATCGCCGCCACGGAATTGACATTGCAAACCGTCTGGGAAAGACGCAGTACATGAGCACGCGGATCATAATGATCCGTCAGGCTTCCGCTGACGGATTCGATCTGCACGTCCCGCAGACCGTTGGCGTCCAAGACCATGCGCGCGGCCTGCGCGCCGGTCAGACCGCGGTCATTTTTGACCTTGGAATAACGTTTAAAATTTGAACTGACTTTCGCCTGCGCGTAGAATGTGAATAGAATCGCAGGAATCAACAGCCAGTAGCTTGTGTAATAACCCCACATTTGAAATACCTCCTAATCCATACTTTTCTTCTTATGACAGAACAATCCCGTTTTCTAGCTTGTTTCCTCGCAGATAGTCCGCCACACACGTTCGTTTTTTGCCCGGAACCTGGATCTCGGTCACTAAAAGCACACGACCGCCGCAGCTGACCCGTATACCGGCATCCGATACTTCCAGCACCGTACCCGGTGCGGCATCCGTCTTTTCTGCCAGCGGCTCTGCCGCCCAGAATTTCATCACTTTGCCGTTTTCCTCGCAGAACGCGCCCGGCCACGGGTCAAACCCGCGGATCAGCCGTTCGATCTCTTCCGGCGTTTTGTTGAAATCAAGATGTCCATCCTGCTTTCGGATCATCCCCGCATAGCTGGCCTGACTGTCATCCTGCGGCTCCGGGATAATCGCGCCAGCTGCAATCTTCGGCAGGGTCTCCAGCAACAGCTTCGCCCCGGCCTTTGCCAGCGCGTCGTGCAACTGCTCCCCGTTCATCGCGCCAATCTCCACGCTAACCTTTGCCAGCATATCGCCGGTATCCAACCCTTCACCCATCTGCATGATCGTCACGCCGGTCACGGTTTCCCCGCTGACGATCGCCTGCTGGATCGGAGACGCGCCGCGCAGTTTCGGCAGCAGCGACGCATGGACATTGATGCAGCCCAGTTTCGGCAGTTCCAAAACCTCTTTCGGCAGGATCTGCCCGTAAGCGGCAACCACACAGACATCCGCGTCATAGGCGCGCAGACTCTCCAGAAATTCCGCATTGCCGCGGACTTTTTCCGGCTGCAGAACCGGGATCTGATGCGCGCGAGCCAGTTCCTTGACCGGCGTGAATTGGATCTTTTTGCCCCGATCTTTGGCCTTGTCCGGCTGAGTCGCCACGCAGCAGACCTCATGCTCGGAGTCCAGGAGCGCCTGCAGGATCACCGCCGCGAAATCCGGCGTTCCCATAAAGATGATCTTCATTTATTCTTCCTCTTCTTCGTATACTTCGTTTTCGGCCGGACGGATGTGCGTTGCTTTGTCTGTATATAACACGCCGTCCAGATGATCGTTTTCGTGGCACATCACGCGCGCGTCGAAATCATCGAACTCATAAACCTGTTTATTGCCGTCGAGATCCAGTGCTTCGATCTTGATATGCGACGGACGTTCGACCGTACCGATCAGCCCCGGGACGCTCAGGCATCCTTCATCGCTGCTTTGACTTCCGCTCTGCTCCAGGATTACCGGATTAATCATAAAATAAACTTTCTCCGGCTCCGGTTCCGCCACGAACATGCGACGCATGATGCCGACCTGCGGCGCCGCGATGCCGACGCCCCTTTCATTGCGCATGGTCTCCAGCATATCCTGCATAGTCTCTCGAATGCGGTCGGTCACCTCCGTCACCTCTCTGCAGTGTTTTCTTAAAATGTCGTCGCCCTCTGTTACGATATTTCTGATTGCCATTTGCTTTTTCCTCCATGAATTAAAAAATGCTGTAAGGATTTACATCTATATTCACGCTGCACGGTACTTTTTCGTGCAGCAGGATCTTACTGAAATAATCCAGATCATACACATACTCGTTGCGTTTGCCGCGTGGGCAGCGGATGATCAGGTATTGCCGGAAGCTGTCTTTTCCTTTGAAGTTCAGCGAAATTTTCGGCGAAAGCACGCGCTTCGCCTCGGCGCTCCCCAGCACATGTTCCATATAGGTCTTGCAGCGCAACGCCGTATCCAGCGCCAGCTGCTCGTCCTCTGCCGTGAAGTTCACCATGATAATATCCCCAAACGGCGGATATTCCATGCATGACCGCAGCGCGCGCTCATCCTCAAAAAAGCCGTTGTAATCGTGGTTTACGGCACGTTGGAACACGTAGTTCTGCGGATCGTAGGTCTGCACGATCACCAGGCCGCGCTCCTCTCCGCGTCCCGCGCGGCCGGCGACCTGCGTGATCAGCTGAAAGGTTCGTTCCGTCGCGCGATAGTCCGGAATATTCAGGCTGACATCCGCCGCGATCACACCGACCAGACCGACATTGCGAAAGTCCAGTCCCTTGGCGACCAACTGCGTGCCGACCAGAATGTCCGTTTTGCCCTGCGAAAACTTTTGGAGGATCGTATCGAGATCCTTTCTTTTTTTGACGGCATCCAGATCCAAGCGGTCAAGCGTCGCATCCGGGAAAAATTCCGCCGCTGCTTCCTCGACTTGCTCCGTGCCGATGCCGAAATACTTGAGATAGCGGCTTCCACACTGTGGACATACCGCCGGTATTGGAAACCGTTTGCCGCAGTAGTGGCAGACCATCGCTTGTTCTTGTTTGTGATAGACCAGCGACAGATCACATTCCGGGCATTTCATCACCGCGCCGCATTCCCGGCAGGAGACAAAATTTGAATATCCGCGGCGGTTCTGGAACAGAATCACCTGCTGTCCCTTGCGCAGAGTCCCATTTATGGCTTCATAAAGTCTGCGGCTGAAGATGCTGGTATTTCCCTCCCGCAGTTCCCGGCGCATATCGACGATCTCGACCGCAGGGAGCGGATTTTGATTGTAACGGTGCGAAAGCTTCAGCAACTGATAGATGCCTTCTTTCGCGCGTTCGTAGGACACCACCGACGGAGTCGCGCTTCCCAGCAGCAGTACGCCGCCAGTCGTCTGCAGACGTTTGGCCGCAACCTCCACGGTATCGTATTTGGGCGTCATGTCCGACTTGTAAGTCGCCTCATGTTCTTCATCAAGGATTATCAGCCCGATATTCTCCGCCGGCGCAAATACGCCCATACGCGCGCCGATCACGATCCGTGCCTTGCCGTTGCGGATCCGGTGCCATTCGTCATAGCGCTCCCGCGGTGTCAACCTGCTGTGCAGGACTGCGATCTGCTCTTTGCCGAAACGCCCGATGAACCGTTCGATGATCTGGTTGGTCAGCGCGATCTCCGGCACCAGCATGACGGCGGTCTTTCCAAGTGTCAGACATTTCGCGATCGCTTTCATATAGACCTCTGTTTTGCCGCTGGCCGTTACGCCGTGCAGCAAAAAAATCTCATGCTTCGCGTCTTCGATTGCCGTATGGAGCCGCTTCACTGCGGTCTCCTGTTCCGGCGTCAGAGCTGCCGGACGCTCATCCTTTCCCGGAAGATCCCGGTAAGGTTCTTTTTCTTTTCCCTCTTTGGGAGGTTTCCCTTTGACACAAAAGCAGCCGATGGCATCCGAATAGGTGATCGCGTAGCGCTGTTTCATCCACGCGGCTGTTTTGAGGATCTCCGCATTCAGAGAACCATCTGTGTCGACGCCCTCGATGGTCTTGATCTTTTCCGGCGAGCAGCTCGGTTCCTGCGGAAAGGCGTAAATAAATCCCGCTTTGGTCTTATTTCCCTTGCCGAACGGCACCCATACCTTGTCACCGATCCGAAGCTGCAGTTCATCCGGCGCGCCATAAGTAAAAAAGCTGTCCGTATGTTTTCCTTTGTTTTCCACTACAACATCCAGATATTTCATGCAAGTCCTGCCCGTTTCCTTTGCTTTTGTCTTTTTACAGTAAGTAAATGTGATGCTCCGCGCACTTGTCAATCATCTCCTGCGGCCATACCGACACCTGTACTTCGCCGATGTGCGCCTTACGCAGGAAATACATGCAGAGCCGACTCTGTCCGATACCACCGCCGATCGTGTATGGCAGTTCGTCGTTCAAGATCGCTTTCTGGAACGGAAGCTCCGCTCTTTCCGGGCAGCCCGCCAGCTCCAGCTGTCTTTTCATCGCGTCCGCGTCAACACGGATACCCATGGAGGAGATCTCAAACGCTCTGTCCAGTACTTCGTTCCACAGGATGATGTCGCCGTTCAGCTCCCAGTCGTCGTAGTCCGGAGAACGTCCGTCATGCTTCTGTCCGGAAGCCAGCTGTCCGCCGATCTTCATGATGAAGACTGCGCCGTGCTCTTTGGTGATGGCGTCTTCTCTTTCCTTTGGTGTCTTATCCGGGTACATATCCTCTAATTCCTGCGTCGTAATGAAGAAGATTTCATTCGGGATCTCGGTCTGGATATTCCGGTATAAGCGGTTGACATAGTCGCCGAGGTTCTTGATCGCGTTGTAGATGGTCGTTACGGTCTCCTTCAGATACGCTTCGTTTCTCTGCTCCTTGTTGATGACCTTTTCCCAATCCCACTGATCGACATAGACCGAATGCAGATTGTCCAGCTCCTCGTCGCGGCGGATCGCGTTCATATCCGTATAGATGCCGTGACCCGGTTCGATCCCGTATTTGCCGAGTGCCATTCTCTTCCACTTCGCCAGAGACTGTACAACTTCGACTTCCAGTTCATCGATATCCTTTAACGTGAACGAAACTCTCCGTTCCACACCGTTCAGATTGTCATTGAGACCGGTCTTCGGGTCTACGAACAGCGGCGCGGAAACTCTGCGCAGGTTCAGTCCGTATGCTAATTCCTGCTGAAAATAGTCTTTGATCTTTTTGATCGCTCTCTGGCTTTCCATCAAGTCGATCGGGCTTTCGTAATTTTCCGGTAAAATAAGTGGCAACATGGTTCTAGTCCTCCGTTTTCTTTGTAATAGTTCGCATGGAATACGCGCAGCCGCAGTAGTTCTGGCGGTAAAGTCCGTATTCCCTTGACAACTCGATACTGCGCTGAAATCCCGCTTTTTTCTTGAAGTCCACATCCAGAAACTCCAGATCGTAAACCCTCGCCAGCTCACTGCCGATCGCGGAGATCAGCGGATAGTTCTTGTGCGGGCTCACGGTCAGCGTGGTCCCGAACAGCGGGTGTCCGGTCTTTCTCGCAACCTGCGCGGTACGATCCAGCCGCAGACGGAAGCATTCCGTGCATCGTCTGCCGCCTTCCGGCTCATCGGCCAACGCCTCACAGACCTGGAAAAAGTCCTCCGGCAGGTATTCGCCCTCGATGAACTGTACCCGATCCTCTTCCGGCAGCCGCTCGTTGTAGGCGGTCAGAAATTGGATCTGTGCTTCCTTGCGGCGGGTGTATTCTTCCGCGTCCGTCACATTCGGGTTGTAAAAAAAGATCGTGATCCGATAATCCGGCAGCAGTCTTTCGATGCACGCCGTACTGCACGGTCCGCAGCAGGAATGCAGCAGCACGTGTTTTTTGTCGATCTTGGTTTCGGGCTGCAGCGGGTAAAGCGCCGCGTCCAATGATTTTGCACAGCTTGTGCAGGTGCCTGCAGGCAGCGTCTTCTTTTGCATCAGCGTTCGTCCTCTCTTGACAAGATTTCTTTTTTCCTTTACATTGAATATAGCATTGCGATGTGATGTATTAACAAAGTATTATAACACGAAAACAACAAAAACGAAAGAGAAAAACCATGATAAATCCGGCATTTCCAGATAAAAATCCATTCGGCGATCTGCGCTACCATTCCATCAGCACCTGGCTCAAGCGCCGGTTCGGCGAGAAGACCATTAAGCTGGCCATTGACGGCGGCTTCACCTGCCCCAACCGCGACGGTTCCAAGGGCGTCGGCGGTTGCACGTTCTGTTCCGACAACGGTTCCGGCGAATTTGCCTCCGATATCGAAGATCAGATCCGCCTTCTGTCCGGTAAATGGCCGCGCGCCAAATATCTGGCCTATTTCCAGAATCATACCAACACCTACGCGCCGGTTTCCGAGCTGCGCGCGAAATACGAAGCCGTACTCGCCAATCCGAAGATTGAGGGTCTGGTCATCGGTACCCGTCCCGACTGTCTTTCGGAGGAGGTGCTAGACCTGCTCAGCGAGGTCAGCCGCACACACTTTTTATGGCTGGAGCTGGGCCTGCAGACCATCCATGAAGAAACGGCGCGCGCCATCAACCGCTGCTACGATCTTTCTGTGTTTGACCGGGCCATGCAGAATCTCCGGGAACGCGACCTGCGTTCGGTCGTCCACCTGATCCTGGGGCTGCCTGGCGAATCCAGGGAAATGATGCTCGAATCCGTCCGTTATGTCGCGTCTGAGCCGGACTTGTTCGGCATGAAACTGCATCTTCTGAACATTGTAAAAGGCTCGCAGATGGAATATTTCTATCCCGACTACCAGCCTTTTGCTTCCATTGAAGAATATGTAACGCTTGTCTGCGAATGTCTGGAGCTGATCCCGCCGGAGGTGACCATCCACCGCCTGACCGGAGACGCACCGCGTTCCATCCTCATCAATCCGCCATGGAGCTTCAACAAGCGGACGATCCTCAACGGGATCAACGACCGCCTGCATCTTCTGGACACCTGGCAGGGCAAAAGATGCCGCTGAACGCCGGGTTCTTCCCATCGCGTACGACCCCGCACGATCCGCCCGCTTACCGCGGTACGGTTCTCCCTCTTCGTGCGCTTCTCCGGCCGCCTGCCGCCGCGCGGCTTTCGGCCTCCTATTTGCTCCAGATGCGGCAGGCGTAATTGCACTGCGTCAGCTTGGTATACGTCACGAGCGTTCCCTCTGCATCGTAGATCATCACCCGCGCCTTGTAATAATAACGGGTTCCTTTCTTACCGGCCGTGTTCACATAAGCCTGATTGTCCTTTTCGGATTTCGCTTCATAGCCGCTGCCGGACTTGGTCGAACGGTAGAATTTGTATCTGACCGTATAGCCGAGTGCTGCGATGCTCTCAACATCTCCCTTAGTCAAAGACAGCGTCACCTTGATGCTTCCGGCCGCGGTCTTGGAGGACGACGCCTTGAGCCGCAGCTGCGTTTTTAGCGCTTCCAGCTGCTCGCGCCGCTCCGTTTCCTCCTGCTGCGCGGATTTTTTCACCGTCAGCGTCACCACCTTGCTGCCCGCCTGATAGGTCTCCGTTTCTGCTGCCGTGACCGTAAAGCGTACCGTCCCGACTCCGCCGGCCAGCGTGACCGTGCCGGTTTGATCGATCGCCGCGATCGCCGGATCGGAAGAAACATAAGAAAGCGCGCCGTCACCGTTTGTCTTGGCTTTCAGGTTAAAACCCTTGCCGCCGACCTCGCGGTTATATTTGGTATAAGCCGTCGTTACCGTCTGCTCTTTTTTGTCCTGCGGCTCCTGCGGCGTGACCGGGTCGTTGGCCGTCGGCTTCACCGCCGCCGCGGACGGCATCCCGTCATAGATCGGGATCAGGAATGTCATCGGACTGTTCAGCGCGTATACATAACCCTTGCGCAGTGCTGCCGCTTCACTCTCGGCTCCCTGCACATTGGTCATATACTGACCGATGCCGACATTCTGCTGCCCGTTCATCACATTCCATTTTTTGAAATACAGCGTGTTCTTATTCTGCTTGGCGTAGGTCTCGCCGTAAAACAGCGCGCCGCCCAGGATCGCGTCGTAGTGACTGTCCCACGGGCGGTTGTAGCTGCCGCTCTGCGACGCATACCAAAGTCCCCGCGTCACCGCACTCATAGACGCGGTCTTATACGCGCCGATGTTATAATAGTTGTAAAAGCCCTCGTAGCCGCTGACCGTGCCGGAAATGGATTTTCCCGTGCCGGAAGATCCCTGCTCCACCAAGATCATCGACGCCAGCACATAAGGATTGACCTCTGAGATGCGTCCGGCTTCCATCAGCGCGTCGCCGTAGGTCGCGAAGCCGTCTTCCGGGAAGACCGCGTCCAGGAATGTCCCCGTCAGCACATAGGAAAGACCCTCCCTAGTCTGCGTCGCTGCGTCATAGGAATGCGTCAGGAACTGGAAGATCCCCACCTGATTGAGAAAATTCCGCGGATCCAGATAATAAGCCACGATTTCTTCGGAGGCTGCCACCCAGCCGCCGGAATCAAAGATCACATATTTCCCGGTCTCCGCGTCGAAAGCCGCCGGATCCTTGGACTTCCAGGACGATACCGAAGAAGACGGCACCAGCGAAGTCCCTACCTGACTCTCCCGCTGCAACACCGCGCTCCAGGACAGCCCGGTCTTCGCGCCGCGGAAGACCCAATTCGGGTACTTGGCGTGCAGACTGCGCAGATATGGCTTGTAGCTCTCCGGAAAGCCCTGCGTGTTCAGATAGCTTTCAAAGCTCGCGTCATATTCATAGTCCGACCCGCCGCTGAGAATGATATAGTCTCCGCAGACATAGCCGGTTTTTCCTTTGTATTCCGTCCGATACCAGACGCGGCCGTCCGTTCCGGTCGTCGAATCCAGGATCGGGATCTCCTGATTGATGGAAAGCAGCCCCAACGATGTGTAATTGCTCCCCGGACCGCTGCGGACGTTCAGCGCGGTCGCCGCGACAATCCCTGTTTGATCCGCCGCGTACGCGATCTGCACGCTCGCTAAAAAGATGCACCCGATCGCCAGCAGCAGCATGCCCCGCCAAAGCACTCTTTGTCCTTGCTCTCTTGTATGTTTCCCCCAGGTCAAGATCAGTTCCTCCCTTTTTGTCTTGTCGTTTTCTATTTATCCGGTCCCAGTCTGCCGTCATTGTAATGCTTGCGGCAGAGCGATACGTACATGTCGTTGCCGCCGACTACGATCTGTTCGCCCTGTTTCACAAACTGTCCGTCAACGATCCTGGCGACCATCGTCGCCTTGCGGCCGCACCAGCAGATGGTCTTGATCTCTTCGATCTTATCCGCGTAGATCAGCATATAATAGGAGCCCTCAAACAGCTCGTTGCGAAAGTCATTTTTAAGTCCGTAAGCCAGGACCGGCACGTCGAAGCTGTCCACGATCTCCACCAGTTCCTGCACATGGTGCTTTTTGAGGAACTGACACTCGTCGATCAGAACACAGTCGATCTTATGTTTCTCGCTTTCCCGCATATACAGTTCCAGAATGTTCGTTTCATCCCCGACGATCATTGCTTCCCGCTGGATCCCGATCCGGGACGTGATCAGCCCGGTTCCGTACCGGTCATCGATCGCCGGGATCAGCGTCAGAACCTGTTTCCCCCGTTCTTCATAGTTGTACGCTACCTTGATCAGTTCGATAGACTTGCCCGCGTTCATTGTGCTGTATCGGTAATAGAGCTGTGCCATTTTGTTTCTTATCCTCCCATGCCCGCCCGCCTTGCCCGGCATCGCCCTGTATTTCCCGGGCAATCCTCCGGCATCCGCGGTTCTTCTCTCTCTATTCTACTGGAAAACAGGCAGAAAAGCAAATAGATCTTGCATACCGAAAAAAATGCGGCTATCCTATTTACAATAGTTCGGTTAACCGATATAATGAAGTTATGGAGGTAAGCACCGTGTATCTCAATGATTTACTGGCCGAAAAGAAAATATCCAAATACCGTCTTGCAAAGGAAAGCGGCATCCCCCAAACTACGATCGCGGACATATGCAGCCGCAAGTCCCGCATTGAGAAATGCTCTGCCGACACCCTATACAAGATCTCAAAAGTCCTTGGCGTTTCGATGGAGAGCCTGATCGAGCAGGAAATGGAGGATTCAGCGATACAGCGAAAAAGACCGTCCTTTGAGGTGTTCAAGAGCAATGTGTGTCACCTTGTAAAAGATAAAGGCGACATTGATTTTATCATAGAAACACTTACAACCGATGAGGTCAGAGCTTTGTATGTCCGCAGATGGTATGCAGAAGCCTTTTATCTCCTTGCGATGTTGGATTATCTGTCAAGAGAAAACCAAGTGCCGCTTTGTACGAAGTATAACGATATCCGCGCCCAAAAGCTGCAGAAGATCGTCTATCCCGCAGGTGTTGTACTGTTGGATACGGCTGCGAAAACCGATAAACATCGCAGAGAGTGTATCAAAAATGCCATACCGGAATTTTTGCGCTTTAATATAGCAGAAAGTGATATAAGAAATGTCTACTAATCTTGTGTTTACAAAAGAAAATTTAGACGCCTGTTTGAGCCGGCTTGCCAAAGAATTTCGAAAACTGAATGGCACAAAGGTTCCTGCTGAGATCGTACTGATCGGCGGAGCTGCCGTTCTCGCAAATTACGGTTTTCGGGATACGACCTACGATATTGATGCGATCATCCGTGCATCCTCCTATATGAAAGATGTCATTAACCATGTCGGTGATGAGTTGGGACTCCCGAACGGCTGGATCAATTCAGATTTTACGAAGACAAAGTCGTACTCCCCGAAACTGCTGCAATACTCGAAATATTATAAACGTTTTGGATATGTTCTGGAAGTCCGCACCATCTCAGAAGAATATCTTGTAGCGATGAAACTGATGTCCGGGCGTCAGTATAAAAATGATATATCGGATGTCATTGGTATTCTTCGGGAGCAAAAAGAGCGCGGAAAGCCACTTACGCTCGAAAAAATAAGGCGCGCTGTATGTGATCTTTACGACTGCTGGGACAATCTTCCGCAGGATTCCAGAAACCTGATCGCGGAGGTCATGCAGGACGAACAGTATGAAGCGTTGTACGAGCAATGCCGAAGCAATGAAAGAATTGCAAAAGAGTCTTTGCTCGATTTTGAAAAGACATACCCCGGCGTTGTCAATACAGATAATGTGAAGGATATCATCCGAAATCTGAAAAAGCGCAAAGAGCAAGAGCGCTGAATTACAACTCATAGCGCTGAATTACAACTCATTTTCTTTGAAAAATACGAAACGAAAGAGGTTTTTTATGAATGCGATTCTCATTCTGATCTTAAAATGTCTGCTGCTGGGCGTCATCTGGGCCGCACTGCTGATCCCGGTGCTCTTTAACCGCGGCGGCTGGCTCAAATACAGCATTACCGTTCTGATCGTGGCGATCGCCTGCTTCTTCCTGCGCGGCCACGCAGCGATCATAAACAAAATGACCCTGATCGCCCTGATCACCCTTGTCGTCGCCTGGATCGTTTCCATGGCCGTGTTCGACAAGGAGTCCAAAGTCAAATCCAAGGTCATTTCCTTTGCCTGCGTGATGGCAGCCATCGCTTACCTGATCTCCAACTTTATCTCGTTTGGCATCCTGTAGGCACCGGCCTCCGCTTGTGTTCCTTTAAGCTTTTCCTTTCTTCCCCTTGCCAACGGCGCAGAATCGGGTATAATGTTCTTAGCACTGCGATTTGAAGCCCTAGTCCGCTGATTGACAAGCCGAAGGCGAAGTCAGAAGCGAGACAGGTCTCACGCCAAGAAGTGCAGCGCTTTAGCGCGTGGCACTTTAAGGGACGAGCCGAAGGCAAAATCAGAGCAGTTTCCACGGAGGTTTAAAAATGGAGAAGAAAATATTTATCAGTGCAGATATTGAGGGAGTCAGCGGTATCACCAGCTGGGCCGCGACCGAATACGGCGGCAAAGGATATGAAAAAGCGTGTCATCAGATGAGTCTGGAAACCGCGGCTGCCTGCCGCGGCGCGATCCGGGCCGGCTATCTTCCGGTCGTCAAGGACGGACACGAGGATGCGATGAACATCGATCACGAGCTGCTGCCGCAGGAAGCCGAACTGATCTCCGGCTGGGCATGCACGCCGCTTTCCATGCTCGCCGGACTGGACGAGTCCTTTGCCGGCGTCATCTATATCGGTTATCACGCGGCTGCCTGGACCAGTGGCAGCCCGCTCAAACACACCTGTGAAGACTATCTGTACAACTGGTTCAAGATCAACGACCGCTATGCTTCCGAATTCACCATCAACTCCGGCGTTGCCGATCAGTTCCGGGTGCCTTCGCTCCTGCTTTCCGGCGACGCATGCATTTGCGAAGAGGCGCAGCGCGACTATCCCGGCATCGTAACCGTTCCGACCAAGCGCGGCTTGGGTGACGCGACCTGGAACATCCACCCGCAAAAGGTTGTTGAACAGATCGAAGCAGCTACCTATGAGGTTCTTTCCAAGCAGCTTCCGGAGCCGCGTCCGCTTGCCGATCACTATACCATGACCGTCTGCTACAAAGAATTCCAGAAAGCCATGGCGGCGTCCTGGTTCCCTGGCGTAGAAAAGATCGACGATTTCACCGTCACTTACACCGCGGATCGTCCGACCGAGCTTTCCAGATGTCGTTACTTTATCGGTTAAGATCGGAGAGAGATTTATGTATTTTGATCTAAAAAAAATAAAAGCGCAGATCGAACAGGTTTCCGAGGAAGTGCTCGCGTTTCGCCGCGATCTTCACATGCATCCAGAACTCAGCGAGCAGGAGACCCAGACGGAGGAAAAGATCTGCAGCCGGCTGGATGCCTTGCAGATCCCGTATCAGCGCGGCGTTGCGGGACATGGCGTCTGTGCGGTCATCCACGGAAGCACGACCGATCGCACAGTCGGCATTCGGGCAGACATCGACGCTCTGCCGGTCACGGAACAGACCGGTCTTTCCTATACTTCCTCGACCCCCGGCGTGATGCACGCCTGCGGTCACGACATGCACACCGCAATCCTTGTGGGTACTGCCGCGATCCTGAAGCAGAACGCGGACACCCTGCCCGGAACGGTCAAGCTGTTCTTCCAGCCGTCCGAGGAAACTATCGGCGGCGCGAAGCAGATGATCGACGCCGGATGCCTCGAAGATCCACAGGTCGAGAACGTCATCGCCCTGCACGTCGATCCAATGACAGACCTTGGCAAGCTCAAGTTTACCAAAGGCTGCATGAATGCCGCCACCACCGAGATGGAACTGACCGTCCGCGGCAAAGCCTGCCACGGCGCGCATCCGGATACCGGCATCGACGCGCTGCCGCCTGCCTGCAGCATCGTCGCGGCCCTGCAGACGATCGTCAGCCGCAACCTGGCGCCGACGACCCCTGCGGTCGTGACCGTCGGAACTTTCCGGAGCGGCACTGCCAGCAACGTGATTTCCGGGGAGGCAAAGCTCGGCGGCACCATCCGCGCTCTGGATCTTGACGTGATGGCCTACCTCAAAAAGCGTGTTCAAAAGATCGCCGTCGATACCGCGGAAGCTTACGGCGCATCCTGCGAAGTTCTCTTGGATGACGGTTACCCACCACTCCAAAACAGTGATGAACTGTTCGCGCTCCTACTTCCCGCCATGGAAGAAGTCTTCGGCACGGAAAATATCCTCCGCAGCGACCTCCCGAGTCTTGGCGCGGACGACTTCGCTTATTTCACGCAAGCCTGCCGCGGGCTCTATTTTGACCTCGGCACGCACGATCCTTATTCCGACGAGTACTTCCCGCTGCACAGCGAACACTTTGCGCCGCAGGAGGAGGCGATCAAAGTCGGTATACTCGCCGAACTGACCGCCGTTTACACCATCCTGCACAGCTAGAGCCGGCCAGGAATCACCGGAATCCGTATTTGTCAGCCTGCGTCTGCCGCAGGCACCGTAGACTCGGCAAGGTCTGTCTGTATTTCAATCGATTTCAAAAAAACAAAAACGCACGATCCTTGGACTGACGTTCTGCGACCCCTCGGACTGTGCGTTTTTTCTTCTTTATGTGCTATGCTAATTCAACTTCTTCCATTTTTTTCAGTTCTGCTTCCGCTTCGTCATCCGAAAGCTTGTACATACCGATTCCGGTGATCGCGAGAAGGATCGCGATAACCAGCGTTGTGTACGGGAGAACCGTCCACAGCGCATATCCGCCTTCACCCCAGATCGGCATATTGTCAAAGAGACTTGCGTAGTAGGCACCGGACAGAGACCACGGGATCAAGCAGCCGAAGCAGGTACCGACATCTTCCAGGCAGCGGGAAAGTACCGGCATGCCAACTCTGTTCTTAAGGAAAGTCTTCTTGTACATTTCCGTTACCATGATAAACGCAACGTAAGCGGTTCCGGTTGCGATCATGATGACCAGATTGGTCAGAAGTGCTGCAATGACGCAGCCGACTCTGCTCTTGATATTTCCGACTAACCCATGCAGCGCTACATCCAGATAGCCGCCTCGGGAGATCATGGCCGCGCAGCCAAAGCCGGCGAAGCAAGTGATGACGATACCGGTCTGCGCCGTCGCGCCGCCTCTTACCAGGATCTTGGTCAGGAACGCGGAAGCTTCATAGCCTTCCGCAAAACCGCCGACATAAGGAATCGTAAATCCGCCGTAAGCAGCCGCAAGACCGTTCGCGAACGTTACGCCGTGACAGATCATACCGATGATGATGCAGAGGAACACCGTTACAGACAAGATCGGGATCATGGATTTTTTCTTTATTGCGCCCCATAAAACAAACGCAAACGGGAGCAGCATCAGGATGTTTCTCCAAGCGCAGAATCCATACATCTGCATCAGTTCCTGACTCAGAAGATTGACTTCTTCTGCTGTTGCTGCTGTCTGCAGTTGTCCGTTGAAGCCGCAGATCAGGAATACAACCGCGGAAATGACAGCTGCCGGAAGGGTATCGTACATCATGGAACCGATATGGTCAAATAAACCGGTACCGACACAGGCAGGCGCCATATTGGTCGTCTCAGACAGCGGTGACATTTTATCGCCGAAGATCGAGCCGGCGACGATCGCTCCGACAACGATCGGAAGATTTGCATCCATGGCTAAAGCCATTCCGTACATGGCAACGCCCGCGGTTCCTGCTGATGTCCAAGAGCTTCCGGTAAGGGTTGACATGATCAAGCACAGTAAGAAAGCCGTCAGGTAGAATAACTTCGGCGCGACAATTTTAAAACCGTAATAGATGACCATCGGAACGGATCCTGAAATCATCATGACCGAGATCAAGCAGCCGATCAGCCACATACTGCACAGCGTAATGATGACACCGTTCATCTTGGTCGTGATCGCAAGTTCACAGTCCTGCCACGAAATATGCAGGACGAATACGTTCATAGCTCCGGCAAAGATCGCGACCGCGACCATCAGAAGTCTGTAGTTCAGGCCGAGCTTCGTACCGCCGAGCAGTACCACGAACATAACGATAATGACAAACAGTGCTTCCCCGAAAGTCGTCTTGCGTTCGGGCTTTTTTTCTCTTTCTTTCTTCATAGTCTTTTCCTTTCTATCTCCGGTATACCCCTTGCCTTATCCCCTAAAAAATTGATTTGAATCGATCGTATGCCAGCGGCTTCCAGTCCACACAAGGTGCTTCTCCGGCTGCGATCTCGGCCAGGATCTTTCCGGTTACCGGACCGAGACAGAATCCGTGCGCCGAATAACCGGCAGCGACCATCAGTCCCGGAACTTCCTCCACCGGACCGATCACCGGATACAAATCATAGCAGAGATCAATCCAGCCGGCCCAGGTACGGATGACCTTCAGTTCTGCCAGCGCCGGGAAGAACGCCATGGTTCCCCGACTGATCGCCGGCGCCGTCTGCTGGATGCATTTCGCGTCTTCTTCAAAGATCGGATGATGCTCAAAGCCCGAGTCGCCGCCCCAGATGAAGGAGCCATGTTCCGTCTGGTGTCCGTATGCGCCGCCGGCCGCTCCGACCGCTCCGACCATAAATTGGAACATCGGCTTCGTCGGTTCGGTTACAAACATCTCGATCAGCTTCTGACGAAACGGGAAATCCACACCGACCGTATTTGCCAGTGCTCGCGCGCCATAGCCGTTAGCCAGAACGATATGCTCGCCTTCATAAACATCACCGCGCGCCGTGACCACACGCCGTGCTTTGCCGCGAACGACTTGGATCTCGACAGCCGCGTCGCCGGTCACATACTGCACGCCTCTTTTTCTCGCGGCACGGTACATCCCCAAGGTTGTCTTCAGCGGGTTCGCGCTGCCGTCGATATCGCACCAGGCCGCTCCGGTCACAGTCTCCCCGACATACGGACATATTTCCCTTGCCTGTTCCGCAGTCAGCAGTTCGATCTCGACGCCGTACCCTGCGTTCATTTCCTTGATCGCGGTCAGCTTCGGAAGATCTTCTTCCGTAAACGCGAAGCGCATATTGCCTGCCTTATGATATTCGGTGTCAATGTCAAGCTCGTCGCTGAGCGTCGGCCAGATTTCATCGACCGCGTATTTCGCGAGCGGAATCTCCGGTTCCAGTCTTCCGGATACCCGTACGCCGCCTCCGCATCTGGAAGACGCGCCGTTTCCGATCACGCCGTCTTTGTCGAGGACGATGACGCTCAGCCCCTTTTTTGCCGCGTAATAAGCGGTGGAGCTGCCTACGATTCCGCTGCCTACTACGATCATATCCGCACATCTTACACTGCCCATCTATTCCGCCTCCTTTCCGTATACATCCATCGGGATCGGCCGCATCGGCGCTCTTGCCGTATTTTCCGCCTCCGCCGAAATCTTTTTGTTCAGCTCGCTCTGCACGATATTTTTTACAAGGCGGCCGCAGGTCTGTCCCTGGCAAAGCCCCATTCCGGTCCGGAGATACCGCTTTACTTCCGTCAGTGTGAACATACCCTCGTGAACCGCCTGTCGGATCTCGCCCTTTGTGATCTCCTCACAGCGGCAGATGATCAGATCATCATCCGCCTCCGGAATGTATGGACCTAAATCAAAGGTTCTGTCTAAATAGTCTTTCATCTATTCTCCCTCCTTTTCCGGTTTATAGAATCTGGCCTGTGCGGCGAATTCCTTCGGAACCTTGATCGTCAGAAGCATCGTGTGGTCAAACGTTTTGTTCGTTCTGACGCTGACGACCTCTGCCGCGCAAACGGCTTTGCCGCTGCGGTCAAGCGCCGTGCCTTTCTCGCCGGCCTGCGGTGTCGGCAAAAATTCGTAAGGGAGCGTGATCGTCGCGAAGCCGTCGCCGGCGTCCTCATTTACCAGGAAAATCGCCTGTCCCGGGCAATTCGCCACGCACATGCCGCATCCGGTGCACTTGCTCTCCGGCACAACGCCCGGCAGGTTGGTAATGTTCGCGCCTACCGAAATGCAGCCGAACTTGCATGCTTCCTGGCATGGATTGCACGGAATGTTCTGGGTGCACTCGATCACCGGATGGATGCCCTGCTGGTGCGCGTTCAGACTTGTAAATTTTTCAAGTTCGTCTTCCGTCACATAGCCTTTGGTGAGCAGCGACAGCGACAGCGGATACCCTTCGTCCGTTGTCACGATATCGGTCCTCCCCTTGTTTGCCTTGCAGAACATGCCCTGTCTGAGCTGATTCAGAGAATTGACACATTCCGCGTACTGCTTCGCAAAATCTTCGCCGCTGATGTACCCGCTTCTTCTGGCCGCGCCGAGCGCCGCGATCCGTCCGGTGATCATCGCCGAACTTGCCTCCTCGATCCCGGCGACATCGCCTGCCACAAATACGCCCGGGATCGAAGTTTCTCCGTATTCGTTTTTTTCCGGAACCGCTCCGCCGTTGTCGATCATCTTGCAGCCTGCCATTCTGGTCAGCTGCGACATTGGAGAAAGTCCGACCGCCATACAGACGGTATCGACATCAAAATGCTTTTCGGTTCCCGGTATCGGTTTAAATCGGCTGTCAACTTCCGCGATCGTAACGCCGGTCACATGATCGCCGCCCTCCGCTTTCACGACCGTATGGGAAAGATAGAACGGAACGCCCGTACGCGCGACCTTCGCGGCATGCACACCGTATCCGCCGATCCTTGGCGCGGCGTCGATCACCGCCGCGACCTCACAGCCTGCCTGCAGAAGCTGGAAGCTGACGACCAGCCCGACATTGCCGGTACCGACCATCAGGATCCTTTCCCCCGGCATAACGCCGTGCAGGTTCATCATGGTCTGTGCCGCGCCAGCGCCGATGACGCCCGGCGTGGTCCATCCTTCAAACGGTACGACATTCTCCGATGCGCCGGTTGCGACGATCACATTTTCTCCGCGAAAATGTTCTACCTGGTCGTTCCGCATGACCGAAACGCCTTTCAGATTATAAAGTCCCAGGACGATCGAGTTCAGCGATACTTCAACGCCGGCTTTTTCTGCTTCCGCCAGCAGTTCTTCGCCGATACGGATCCCCCGGATCTTTGCCTTGTGTTCTTTGGATCCGAAAAATTTATGGATCTGTTTGAACAGCTGTCCTCCCGGACGCTGATTTTCATCAAATACAATGACCTTCATCCCGCAGTTCGCGGCTTTGATAGCTGCCGAAAGGCCTGCAGGGCCTGCGCCGACAACAATTAAATCATAATGTTTTATCATTTTTCCGCTTCCTCCCCACTGCTGTTTCCGTACTGTGTTTCCACGACCATCCCTTCTTCCAGGGGTGTGATGCACGTCCGGATGTTCGATTTTCCGTTTACGATCATAACGCAGTCCGTGCATCTTCCGATCGCACAGAACATGCCGCGCGGATCATGTTTTTTTGTCGTATATCGGTGTACCATAACGCCGGCTGCATGAAGCGCTTCTGCGATCGGCTCTCCCTCAAATCCGGTCATATCCTGACCGTCATAGGTAAAATGTACCTGCCGCCCTTTTTCAAAGGTCTCGAGAATCGGATGTTGTTCTATTCTCATATTCTGTTTCCTTCCTTTCCGTATTTTTCAGTTGTCCTGCGATTCTTGGAATCCCGCCAGAGCCGTTACGCATAGGCATCTTCCAGAATATCCAGAACATCCTGCTCGGTTATTTTCATCGGATTGATCGCGAGCATGCGGTATGCCATCGTACCCTCCACAATGGTGCCGAACATCTCTCTTGTGACTCCGACTTCTTTCAGTTTGATTGGTATGTTCAGGTCTTTTGCCAGCTGAAAGGCTGCTTTGGCTGCCAGCTTCGCTGCTTCTTCGGCCGAAAGCGCCGAAACATCCTCACCCAATGCCTGCGCGATGTCACGGAATTTTTCCGGACAGGCAGGCGCGTTCTTTTTTATGCAGTAAGGGAGCAAAAGTGCGTTTGCCTCTCCGTGCGCGACATGCGCGATCGCGCCCATTGTCTGGGAAATGCCGTGCACAACTCCCAGTCCGCCATTCATAAAAGCGACACCGGCTAACGTGCTCGCGAGCGCCATATCCGCTCTGGCTTGTATATCATTGCCGTCTGCTGCCGCGCGGCGGATGCTCCCTGCGATCAACTTGATCGCTTTCAGTGCGAAAAGATCCGCGACCGGATTTTCACGTTTGGATACATAGCTCTCGATTGCATGGGTCAGAGCGTCCATGCCGGTCGTCGCGGTAATGAAGGGCGGCATACCGGTCTGAAGCTCCGGATCGATCACCGCGATCTTCGGGATCAGATACGGACTGGTGATCGAAAGCTTTACATTTCTCTGCTTGTCCGCGATCACGGCCGCAGCCGTCATCTCACTTCCGCTGCCCGCGGTTGTCGGGATCGCGATCAGTGGCATGCCCGGTTTTGTGACGGTTTTGCTTCCGCCGAAAAGATAATCGCGGCAGGAGCCTTCATGCGTCATGAGCATGCAAACCGCCTTTGCCGTATCGATCGGACTGCCGCCGCCCACTGCCAGAACGACGTCCGCTCCGCTTGTTCTCAGAAGCTCCGCGATCCGGTCAATATCCTCGACCGCAGGCTCCGGCACCGCTTCCGCAAAGATCCGGTAGTCCATTCCCGCTTCCGCGAGGCTTGCTGTGATCTTTTCGATGATCCCGGATTTCGCGACATGCCTTCCGGTCAGGATAAATACCTTCTGAAATTTCATTTCATTCTTTAGAATACCGCCCAGCTGCCTGTGAATCCCGATCCCGTATCGGATCCCGGCCGGCATGGCAAATGTAAAATCATGCATAGCTACCCCTCCTCCTACTCTGATGGACACAGATAAATTTGCTGAATTGCATTTTTTTTAATACATTTTTATGTATTATGCAAAATTCGTGCCAACTTCATTCTGGGCGGTACGCATTGGTTTTTCCCCATTTTTTGTTTGTTTTACAAATTATTTTTAAATTTCTTTGTTAAAAATGCATATTTTCATGCATTTCGATGCGTTGGCGCATCGTTTTTGCTGCAGAAGCGGAGCCATGCAGATCCGGGCGTTCTCACCTTTCGGCATGTGCGCCGACGGGCATGCAAAAAAAAACGCACATCGACCTTTCGGAAGATATGCGCAAGCATATAGATTTTCTTTTTGATGTTTATCCCGATCGCCGGTTCCTATGGCCGGATCTTGATCAGATTCCATCCGCTTTCTTCACCATACAGCCTTTCTTGAAGAAGCAGACAGCGTATTTGAGTATTTCCTGATAGCCGTCGTCCTCCAGTGGGATCGCGTACTTTTGCTCCTCGATCTGCGCGAGTGCCTCCTCAC
>DJPG01000042.1:0-5055 GCA_002439735.1 Firmicutes bacterium UBA6418
AAGGAAATGGAACTGCGAAGCGTACAAGCCAAACGCCAAGTGCCGCATCCGAACATTCCGACTGGAAAATTTCCGGTATCGCGGGAAGCAAGTCAGGCAGTACCGCCTCCGCAACAGCGGAAACATCGTCTTTTTGTGCTTTAACGGCAAAAAACAGGAACTATGCTACGCACACAGTTCCTGTCTGTTTTTGATCTCTGATTCGTTACATTTCCCTACAAATATTTTTTCAACATTGCTTTTCCGGAATCCGTCAGAATCATTTTCCGTTTGAACACGCCTTTTTCCAGAACATATCCCAGTCTTGCCAGATGATAGGAGATGGCTGCCATCTGCATGGACTTGATCTGCTGTTCTTTCAAGTATTCATTCTGTTCTTTTTCCGGTTTCTGTAGCACATTTAAAATTCCAACATACAATGGGCACAAACCATTTTCCGCCATATCGGCTTCTTTTGACGAAAGTGGTTTTAATGCTTTTTGTCCTTTTTCGGTAATCGTAAATGTATACATATCCGATCCCATCAGACCTGCGCGCATCAGATATCCGCCTTGATCCAGACGCTCTACCGAATCATTAATTGCTTTTGAGTCTAGTCCAAGGTAATCCGTAAGGTCTGCCATATACAGATGTTTTCTGCGTAACAACTCCAGAATTTTTTTGTCCTGTTCGGTAAGCACAACTTCTTTTCGATTCGTTGCGGTTGGTACAATCTCCCAATCAGATGCACCATAATATTTCGGCTTTCCAAACAGTGTTCCAATGATCGCTGCCGCCAGTGTTACGATCAAGCCCAGTGTTGCCAGATATACATATTTTCCAATCGAAAATACACCGGTCAGATCCAGCAGCGTAAAGACAGCCATGGAAATCATACCACATAACGCACCTGTCAAAGCACCCGTCTTATTGAATTTTTTCCATATTGCTCCAAGACCCAGTAGGATTGCAGGCGGTACTAGCCAGCAGTTTGCAAATGCAAATAAGTAAGTCGGTCCTCCCGGGAACTGGCAGAGAATAAAGGTAAAGGCTCCAACAAGAATCATCAGCCATTTGGAAGCTTTCAGGCTCTTCTGTGTATCTGCCTTTGGATTCAGTCTCTGGTAAACATCTCTGGTTAAAATCGCAGATGCGCCCAGAGCGGATGTAGATGATGTGGATACAGAAGCTGCCACCGCACCGATAACTGCCAGTGAACCAAAAATCGGAATTAAGGTCGATGCAATAAAGCCATAGGCACCTGTCGGCGCAATGGTTCCTCCAGTCAAGGTAAGGATGTCACTGTGATATGCCCCTACATAAGCGCCTGTAATTGCCAGAGGGATCATGAATACAACAAACAGTACAATTGCTGCAATCACAAATGAATTTCTTGCTACTTTTTCATTTCTGCAGTTCGCAACCTTCATCCAATAATAATTATTACCCCATACCAGTGCTGCTGCAAAGCAGATTACAAAATTCAGAATTGACGGATAGGTTAATGCTCCGCCCGGCATGCTTCCACTGAATCCCGTATCGGCAATATTTCCAGCCGGCCAATTTGCAATCATTGTGCTAAACGCCCCATTTTGATGCATAACCAGAAGCATAACCATTGGGACGACCACAATACCCAGAAGCACCTGCACAAAATCTGTCATGCTAATTGCCCACATGCCGGAGATAAACGTAAATGCAATAATAACTGCAAAAATAACGGCTGTTACAAGAATGGAATTCCAGCCCGTGTATGCTGTAATATTCTGAACACTGGATACAATATTATTCGCCATAATACCACACATACCGATCACAGATGTGACCGCTACGATCGAACGTGTCCGGCCGTCATACCGAATCTCCAGAAATTCCGGTAACGTCTGTGCGCCGCATCTGCGAATAAATTTGGAATATAGCAAACCAAATAACAGTAATCCACACATAGAATAGATAAGTCCCCAGCCAATACCGCCTAGAAATCCGTACTGAATGGTAAATGCCGGAACCAGTGTGATTGTCGTACCTGCAAAACCAATGGCAATGACGCCGAATACATTAATGCTTGTAGAAATTTCACGGCCTGCCAGAATGTAATCCGAAGAATCACTGACCCAGTTTTTACTTACAAAACTTGCAATAAACAAAAAGGCTACAAAGGCTATAAATACAATAATAAATGTTATATTTCCCATTATTTTTCTCCTTCCTCCTTGACCATTGCCACTGCACGCATCCAGCCCGCACTTGCTTTTTTAATTTTTACAGGGAAACCATAAAATGTGAATCCGGTTGCCGGTAAAGATTCAAGATTTGCCAGTTTTTCAATATGACAGTACGCCTTTTCTCTGCCGGCGCGATGTCCCTCCCAGATGATGGACGCATCCCCGGTTTTTTGAAATTCTTTGGCCGTCAATGGAAGCGGTACATCCCAGCTCCAGGCATCTGTTCCGACAACATGGATTCCCTGATCCACCAGCCATAACGTAGCTGCTTTGCTTACGCCGCAGCCACTGGTCAGATACTCCGCTTTCCCCCAATTTTTCATTGCGCCTGTTCTGATCAGAACAATATCGCCAGGCTGCAAGCCATAGTGGATTTTGTCGAAATACTTTTCAAAATCTTCCGGCATGACTTTGTATCCATCCGGCTTATCTGTAAAATCTACCAGCACACCATTTCCGAAGCACCACTCCAGTGGAACCTCATCAATGGTCCAGGAACGTTCTCCTCCATTCATCGTCGGATAGTAATGATATGGCGCATCCAGATGTGTTCCTGAATGGGAAGAGAGCTTGATAAATTCTACCGCCCATCCGTTTCCTTCCGGAAGATCTTCCGGCGTCGCTCCCGGAAAATGCCCCAGCATCTCGTCCACAGAATCTTTATGGCTCACATATTGAATATGTGGACGGTAAAGCGGCGGATCACTCGGCAGATCTGATTCAATGGCTACGGATAAATCAATAATTTTCATGTTCCATTCTCCTTTTCTTTTTTTTGCTTCTATAATAAGCAAATGTCGTGCCATTTTTTTTGCCTGTATTTTGACCTTTTTACTATCTTTCTGTTTACAAATTGTAAATTTATTGATAAAATATATTTACATATTGTATATATTTCTTTACAATATGTTTTCAAGGAAATAAAAAAGACACACAATTTCACTTTGGAGAGAACCATGCATATTACAGATCATTTTTTTAAGCTTGCAATTGAAAATCTCCCCTGCGCTTTGCTTACCGATGCACAGGGGCGTTATGTGTATGTAAACCCCGGTTGGTGTAACTATATGGGATTTCAACCGGAAGAAGCCATTGGAAAATATGTCACAGAGCTTGCAGCGGAATCGCGTGTTACCAAAGTGCTGCAAACGGGAAACGCTGAGATCGGGTATTATATTAAAGGACGAAATGGACGTTATCTTTTTAACAATTGTATTCCCATTAAGGAAAATGGTCAGTTAATCGGAACCATTATCACCACTTTTTTTACCGATATTGATAATGCACTCTCCTTTTCGCACGATTTAAGTGATATGACAAACAAGCTAAACTACTACAAGGAAGAACTTCGAAAATTACGCGGCGCGAAACATCGGATTGACGAAATCGTCGGAAACAGCCTCCAGATGCAGCATCTGCGCGAGCAGATTTATCAGGCTGCAAAGACGACTTCCACGGTATTGATCGAGGGAGAAACCGGTTGCGGAAAGGAATTAATCGCCAATTCCATCCATGATCTGAGCACCCGTACATACAATCCCTTTGTAAAAATCAATTGTTCTGCCATTCCGCCGGAATTGGTGGAATCAGAATTTTTCGGCTACGACAGCGGTGCATTTACCGGCGCCAGCAAACGCGGTAAACCCGGTCTGTTTGAGCAGGCAAATGAAGGCTCACTGTTTCTGGACGAGATCAATCAGATGTCTTATTTTATTCAGCCAAAATTACTTCGTGTTCTTCAGGAAAAAGAAGTTCAGCATGTCGGTGGAAACAAACTGATTCCTGTTAATGTACGGATTATTGCTGCAACCAACCAGCCGTTGGAGGAATTAGTCAATGAAGAAAAGTTTCGTGCCGATCTATATTACCGGCTGAATGTTGTAAACATTCGGATCCCGCCATTGCGGGAGCATCTGGAAGATCTTCCGGATCTGATCCAGCATTCCATCCGCCGTTTAAATCATGAGCTTGGTACACAGGTAGAAGGGATCTCTGAGGAAGCAGAACAGCGCATGTATACGTATCAATGGCCGGGAAATGTCCGCGAATTAAACAACATTCTGGAACGTGCGATTAATTCTCATCCTTACGGCGTACTTTCCTGGAAATGTTTTGAAGAATATTTTTCTATGCGCCTGAATCAGAGTGCACTGCGAAATACTGCATTTACCAAAACTGCGTCAAACCCTTCTCAGACTCCGTATACACTCTCGGATCTGCGTGACCAGTCCACACAGCAGGAACAGATGATGATTCGAAACAGCCTTACCAAACACCATTTTAATAAAACGAAAACCGCGCAGGAATTGGGAATTTCCAGAACGCTTCTTTATCAGAAATTGAAAAAATATAAGATAGAATTTTAATCCGCACATTCCATACGGTTTCGGTATTGACCTTTTTTATCCGGAATACCGGTACCTCCGTGCGCCTTCGGCGCTACGGGGGTACCGGTTGTTTTTTGCTATAAATTGGGCGGATATCCAAGAACTTGGTTATCCGCCCAAAAATGTTTCTGTTATTTCACACTGCCGTCCGGGTTGAAGACCGGAAGTTTTTCGAGGTAGATGATGTCGTCGCGATCTGCGGCGCCGCCCTCTGCGAGCACGGCCATTCTGCCGACGATGTCCGCGCCGACCTGGTTGACCAGTGTTTCGATAGACTTGAGTGATTCGCCGGTGCTGATCACGTCATCGACGATCAGCACACGTTTGCCGCGTAGCATGTCTGCTTCGTGCTTGCCAATGCAGAGCGTTTGAATGTGATCGGTCGTAATGGAATCCACGGTCGTTTTGATAATATCCGTCATATACAGCTTTGGACCCTTGCGCGCTACGATATAATCGTTGCG
>DJPG01000042.1:5181-8425 GCA_002439735.1 Firmicutes bacterium UBA6418
ACATCACTGAACATGATGAACGCACCGATATATAAGTCGTCTGTTACTTTGCAGAGCGGCAGCTGCCTGGTCAGCCCTGCAATCTTCATTTCATAATACATAAGGCTCATCCTTTCCGTTTCCAAACTCTTGCGGTACCGCGATCGCAGTGCCAAGTACATTGGCCCGGACGCGATACGGCTCCGTCTTCGCCTTCCGGCTTGTCGATCGCCTTCGCTCGGGCATCTGTCTTGCATCTGCTCTGCCTTCGGCTTCGCCTCGGCAATCGCAGTGCCAAGTACATTATACGTTTCTAAGAAAACAGTTGCAAGCGTAAAATTATTTTTTTAACCATCTCCCGCGATCTGTCCCGCCTTCTCGCAAAAAACTACATCGTGATGAAGATAAACTTCAGGCAGAACAGCAGGCCGATGATCGCTACCATGATATCTTTCTTCTGGAATTTGCCGGTGAAGATGGCGATGATCGTGTAGGCGATGGAACCGATGCCGATACCGTTGGCGATGGAGTAGGTCAGCGGCATTGTGATCAAAGTCAGGAACGCCGGAGCCGAGGAGCCGAGGTCGGACATATCAACATTCTTGAAGTTTCCGAGCATCAGAACGCCGACATAAATCAGTGCTGGTGCGGTCGCACAGGCCGGAACGACGCTAGCCAGCGGCGTCAGGAACAGGCATACGAAGAAACAGATCGATACGACCAGAGAAGTCAGGCCGGTTCTGCCACCGGCAGCGACGCCGGATGCGGATTCTACGAAAGTCGTACAAGTAGAAGTTCCCAGGACAGCGCCGGATACGGTTGCGATGGAATCGCAGGCCATGCACTTGTCAAGGTTCTGCGGGTCACCGTTTTCGTCTAAAAGATCTGCCTGCGCCGCAGTTCCGTACAGGGTGCCGATGGTATCGAACATATCGATCAGGCAGAACGTAATGATGTAAAGGATTGCGCTGAATACGCCACCGACAAATTCCGGGCTGAACGCGTGCTTCCAGGAAGCTGCGTGAAAAACACCGGTTACGCCGATGGAGGCGAAGTCCTTAAAGGACTGTCCGATCTGCGTTATGTCAAAGGATGGTACCGTTCCGGAAATCAGATAGTACAATACCGCCGTAATCAAAATGCCAAGCAGAACATTGCCTTTGACATTACGCTTTCCTAAGATCACGATGATCAGGAAGCCCGCCAGTGCCAGCAGTGCCGGAAGAACGGTCATGATGCCGCCCTCTCCATTGATGGCGCCATGGATGTCAACAAACTGGGTCAGTGTGTACTGGTTTGCCTGAATGATGCCGACATTCTGAAAGCCGATATAGGTGATGAACAGACCGATACCTGCCGGGATCGCTTTTTTGAGGCATTCCGGCATTGCCTTCGCGATGTACTGTCTGGCTCCCGTCAGGGAAAGGATCATAAAGATAAGACCGGAAATCAGGACAATGACCAGACCTGCCTGATAGCCCTGCACGCAGTCACCGCCCGCGATGACCTGCGGCAGAATAAAGCTGACAAAGAAGAAGGAATTGAGTCCCATGCCGCAGGCCTGCGCAAACGGCATCTTGGCATATAAGGACATCAAGAGCGTGCCGATGGTAGCCGCCAAAATGGAAGCCACATAAACGGCATTCCAGATGTCGGTCAGACCCTCAGTAAAGCCGGTTACCTGATTTGGATTGACAAAGATGATGTAGGCCATTGCGAAGAAGGTCGTAAAGCCGGCAATCACTTCGGTCTTTACGGTCGAACCATGTTCGGTGATTTTAAAAAACTTGTCCATGTTGTTTGAAGTTCCTTTCTTGAGTTGAGTTGTGGTTTTGTATACTTGCGCTTATTCTGCTTTCGTGTTTTACCGTCGCTTTCACCTAGAGGGTACGCTTTGCGGATACACATGGTCAGAGTCTCGCGGTGCTAGCGTTCCTCGCGGAAGTAGTTTAGCCCCAGACTCTGCGGCGGCTGATCCTCTTTGCGCTGGCGCATGGATACGATAATCAGCACGATTGCCGTTACGATGTACGGCAGCACTTTGTAAATCTGTGTCGGCAGGAACGGAAGCGGCAGACGCAGGTAGCAGATCAAAAGACCTCCGAATAGGATCGAGCCCCAAAGCGCGTTGAGCGGTTTCCACAGGCAGAAGATGACCAGCGCGACCGCGACCCAGCCCTCGCCGGACAGTCCGCTGTGGTTCCATACGCTTCCCGCGATCGTCATCGTGTACACCATACCGCCGACTGCGGAAATGCCGCCGCCGATGACGGTTGCCAGATAGCGATATTTCGTGACGTTGATACCGGCAGCGTCCGCGGTAGCCGGTGATTCGCCGACCGCGCACAGATTCAGCCCGCGTCGTGTCTTAGCCAGAAAATGCGCCATGACAAGGACGGCCGCAAAGCCGAGATATACAAAGAAATTATAGCTGAACAGGATCGGTCCGATGACCGGAATGTTCTGCAGAAACTCCGGCAGGATCGGGTCCGCGAACGCGTCTTTGAGCGCGTTGCTGACGGTCACATTGCCGCCGACCTTCAGACGCATCAGTTCGCCGACGAACTGTCCGACGCCGGTGCCGAAGATCGTCAGCGCAAGTCCTGTTACATTCTGATTTGCCCGCAGCGTGATGGTCAGGAAGCTGAAGATCAGCGCGCCGATGGCTCCCGCCGCGAAAGAAGCAAGCAGTGCGATCGCGATGGCAACTGCGCCAACCGCGTGATCGCCTGCGATCTGTCCGTAAACAAAGGCTCCGCAGAGTCCGAACGCGCCGCCCATGAACATCAGACCCTCAACGCCGAGGTTCATGTTGCCGGATTTTTCGGTCAGGATCTCGCCGGATGTGCCGAAAAGGAGCGGAGTGCCGTTGAGTACAGCGGCCCGGATCAATCCGATGATATTAAAGTCCATTTGTTGCCTCCTTTTCCTGATTGCGCAGAATCATGCGGTAATTGATGAAGAACTCGCAGGCAAGCATGCTCAGCAGGATGATGCCGGTAATGATATCCGAAATGGAAGCCGGAACCTGCAGGGTCGTCTGCAGTCCGCTGGATCCTTTTTCCAGTACAGCCAGCAGCAAGGAGATGGCGACCATCGCGAACGGATTGAACTGTGCCAGCCAGGCAACCACGATGGCCGTGAAGCCGACGCCGCCCGCAACGTCCGCATAGAGTGTCATGTTGGCGCCGGAGCAGACCATGAAGCCGACCAGTCCGCAGATACCGCCGGAGAGGCATGCGGTACGGATGGTGACCTTCGCGAC
>DJPG01000042.1:8527-9657 GCA_002439735.1 Firmicutes bacterium UBA6418
GTGTAATTCATATAGACGAACATACAGGCCGTCAGGATCAAAACGATGACCCAGCCGCAGTGTACGCCGAAGATTTTTGGCAGAACCGCTGCCTGATCAAACATCGGGATGATCTGCGAACCCGGTTTTCCCTCCCAAGGTCCGCCCTGTAGCCAGCCGACAATGCCGATGGCGATGTAGTTCATCATCAGGGTAAATAATGTTTCGTTGGTTCCCCAACGTGCTTTGAATGCCGCCGGGATCGCTGCCCACGCCGCGCCGAACAGGATCGAGAAAAGACCCATCAGGAGCAGCAGGATCGGTGACGGGATCGAGGATGCGAAGTTCAGCGCGAAGAAGCTCGCCGCAACCGCGCCCATGGTGATCTGTCCTTCTCCGCCGATATTCCAGAAGCGCATCGCAAAGCACGGTGCTAGTGCCAGTGCGGTTCCCAGCAGCGGTACCGCGATCTTTACGACCTGACGCACGCCGGTCACCTTACCCAAGGAACTGGAAAGGATCGTGCCGTAAGCGGTGATCGGGTTTGTTCCCGCAATCAAAAATACCAGTCCGCCGAGGAGCAACGCGATCACGAACGCCGCCGCGCGGATCAGCCAGACCTTGCTCTTCGGCATGTCTTCCCGTTTGGAAAGACGAATCAGAGGTGTTTTTTCATTCATTTAGTTTTCCTCCTTTCCGCCGAAGCGCGTCATCAGAAGTCCGATTTCTTCTTTCGTTGTCTTTCTGGCATCCACGATACCGGAAACTTTGCCGCCGCAGAGAACCAGGATCTTATCACAGAGTTCAAGCAGTACGTCGAGGTCTTCTCCGACGAAAATCACGGCGACGCCTTTCATCTTCTGCTCGGTCATCAGGTTATAGATCGTATAGGATGTGTTGATGTCCAGCCCGCGAACCGCATAAGCACTCATCAGCACCGAGGGTGCCGAGGCGATTTCGCGACCGACCAGAACTTTCTGTACGTTGCCGCCGGAAAGCTTGCGAACCGGATAGTCGATGCCCGGAGTCTTGACTTCCAGATTTGCAAGCACCTGCTCCGCCAGTTCTTCCGGAGCCTTGCGGTCAACGAAGATGCCTTTGCCCTTGTTCCAGGATCGCAGCATCATGTTGCCGGTCATGCCCATGGAGCC
>DJPG01000007.1:0-133 GCA_002439735.1 Firmicutes bacterium UBA6418
CATATGGTCTGTGCAGTTCGATGGATTCGTCAATCTTTTCATTTGCCAGTTCCACCAGCTCTTTTCTGGAACCGACGCAATGCAGATGTCCACATTCACATTTCCAGATCGGAATCGGTGTTCCCCAGTATCT
>DJPG01000007.1:189-4598 GCA_002439735.1 Firmicutes bacterium UBA6418
CCAAAACGCTTTTCACCGACATATTCCGGATACCACTTGACCGTTTTATTATTCGCAACAAGTTGATCCTTCAATTTAGACATCTCAATGTACCAGGATGGCTTCGCGTAATAAATCAGCGGTGTATCACATCTCCAACAGTGCGGATAATTATGTTCCAGCTTTTCTTTCTTATAAATTTTGTTTCCTTCTGCCAGATACTTGATAATCTCAACATCTAAGCCGTCTTCCATAACGAAGCGGCCTTTCCAAGGCGTTTCGGTATATTTTCCTCGTTCGTCGACCGGCTGCAGAACCGCAAGATTATATTTGCGACCGCACTGATAGTCGTCTTCACCAAAGGCCGGCGCAGTATGGACAATACCGGTACCATCTTCCGTAGAAACATAATCCATACAGGTGACGATAAACGCAGCCTTGTTCTTATCCGGCACGCAGAACGGCATCAACTGTTCGTATTCCCAGTATTCCATGTCGCGGCCTTTGAGTTCCTCGAGTACCTCGTATTCATCGCCCGCGAGCACTTTAGCTGCCAGACCTTTCGCGACATAGAAGATATTACCCTCGTTGTCTCCGGATGTCATGCGCACCTTGACATAGTCTATATCCGGACCGACGGTCAGCGCGATATTGGAAGCCAGTGTCCAAGGGGTTGTCGTCCACGCGAGAAAATATTCATTGTCGGTGCCTTTTTTCTTAAATTTGCAAGTCAGGGTGTTAACCTTTACCATCTTATATCCTTGCGCGACTTCGTGAGAAGCCAGACCGGTTCCGCAACGCGGGCAATATGGCAGGATCTTGTGGCCTTCATAGATCAGTCCCATATCAAAGGCTTTTTTGAGAATCCACCAGCCGGTTTCGATGTAATCATTATCAAGCGTGATATACGGGTGATCCATGTCAGCCATATATGCCATGCGTTCAGACATCTCTGTCCACAGATTGGTATAGGTAAAAACTGATTCGCGGCACTTTTCATTGAACTCCTTGATGCCGTAAGCTTCGATGTCCTGCTTGCCGGAGAATCCAAGCTGTTTTTCCACTTCGATCTCGACCGGAAGTCCATGGGTATCCCAACCGCCCTTTCTCTTGACCTGATAGCCCTGCATCGTCTTGTAGCGGTTGATGGAGTCCTTGAGGGTTCTGGCCATCACGTGATGAATGCCCGGCTTGCCGTTCGCTGTCGGAGGTCCTTCATAGAAAACGAAGGATGGCGCGCCCTCGCGTGCGGAGACGCATTTGTGCAGCAGGTCTTCTTCTTTCCATTTGGCGACCTGTTCCTTCTGCACTTCTGCAATCGGTTTTTCTGATAAGTTCTTAAACATATTGAATCCTTTCCTCATTGGTTCTTTATCGAAAAAAATCCCTAAACCAATGATTGCATTGATTTAGGGACGATTATAACATAAACCGCGGTACCACCCTACTTGCGAGCCTCAAACAAGGCCGCCTCTCTTTCGTGTGTCAGACTCCGGAGTGATATTCACACAGGACGTGCGCCGCGATCCTCTCAGCCTGCGCGTTCGATTGTGCAAGCATCGGACATAACATACGCCTGCGTTTATCGAATCTTCTTGCGTCCGGAATCGCTCTCTGTAAGGGTTTCTCGTCCGGCTACTGGTTCCTTCACCGTCTGAAATATCTTATTTACCACACTATTTTACTTGCCTTGTCCGCAAAAGTCAAGAGGTTTTTACGCTTCCCACAATCCGTGAAGATTGCAGTATGCATAAACCGCTTCTACGGCGTCGCCTTCTGCCAGCGCGAAGCAGACTTCCGGCTTTTCGCCCGGTACAAGATGCTTCAGCTGCGTACCGTTCTGCGTCGTCATGCTGATCCATTCGATGAAGTGTTCTGGAAGCATCGGGTGCTCGACGCTGCCGACTGCAACTTTTACCAGACCGTTCTCCACGCTGTACACCGGGACGTGCTTTTCTGCTGATGCGTCCACCGCACCAGGCACCAGTTCCTGCATAACTTCGCCGCAGCATACGACCGGTACGCCTTTATCTTCAATCTTTTCGATGATGTTTCCGCAATGTGCGCATTTATAAAATTTCTGTTTCATTTTGATTTCCTCCTGATTTTCTGATTGTCTGCTGACGTTTTATTTTTTTACGCTCATAACAAGATTTTTTTAGTAGTTTTCCGCGTGTACTTCAAAGTAGCTCTGCGGATGATTACAAGCCGGGCAAACATCCGGTGCATTTGTGCCGACCACGATATGACCGCAGTTTCTGCATTCCCAGACCTTGACTTCGCTCTTTGCGAAAACCTCCTGCGATTTCACATTGTGCAGCAACGCGCGATATCTTTCCTCATGGTGCCTTTCGATTTCACCGACCAGACGGAATTTTACGGCCAGTTCCGGAAACCCTTCCGCTTCTGCGGTTTTCGCAAATTCCTCATACATATCGGTCCATTCGTAATTTTCACCCTCTGCCGCCGCTGCGAGATTCTCAGCCGTGTCGCCGATGCCGGCAAGCTCCTTGAACCACATCTTCGCATGCTCCTTTTCGTTGTCAGCCGTTTTTAAGAACAAAGCCGCGATCTGCTCGAAGCCCTGCTTCTTCGCAACGGACGCAAAATAGGTATATTTGTTTCTTGCCTGAGATTCTCCTGCAAATGCTGCTTCCAGATTCTTTTCAGTCTGTGTTCCTGCATATTTGGTCTGTTTTTCCATGATTTTAATCTCCTTTTCTGATTACTTTTGGTTTTCATTGTCATCTTCTTTTAATTTTCGGCATGTTGGGCAGATAAAGCGTATCATCAGCTGATAGGATACGATATCCTGACCGAGCTGCCGCTTGATCGCCGTTGTCAGGTCTTCCAGCTTGATATCAAAGAGTTCCCCGCAGCGGGTACAGATCATGTGATCATGCCTAGTTGTATTATCGTATCGATCCGGCTGTCCGGGATTGGAGATACGGATAATCTTTCCCTGTGCCAGCAGGCTCTTCAGATTATTATATACGGTTGCCTGCACGATTTTCGGATTTCTTTTTTTGGCTTCGATGAAAATCTGTTCAGCCGTCGGATGTTCTTTCGACTGCAAAATGATTTCCAGAAGCAGTTCGCTATACCTCGCCATCATGCCTCCTTTGTTTTAGAATTAGAATAATTCTAAAACAATAATATAGGATTTCTTTTCTTTTGTCAAGCACTTTTTTTATTTCATCCAGTAATTCGGTTATATCGCACTTCAAGGCTCTGGCAAGACGCAGCGCAGGATCAAATGGCACTTTGTTCATGTTTTTATTTTTCCGTTCATGGCACGAACGGTATTGCGGCAAGCGTCGGATTGCATAAAGCGTTTCAAGAATATCGTCCATGAGCCGTTCTCCTTTCAGATAATCAGCAAAATAAAAGCGACCAACTTTTTACGGTTGATCGCCTTTGGCCTATCCATGTTGTTTCGATACAAGGATAAGCTGGAATATTTAAGGAGTTTCTTCACATTCTTCTTCCGGCTTTGGTTCTGATTCAACCGTAACTTCCGGTAAAGGGGGTTCCGTCGCAGCAGTCGGTTCAGGCTCCGCAGCGGCTTCGGTTTCCTGTGGAGCCGTTGTTTGTACAACAGGCGGCTCGGTTGTCTCCTTCGTACTCGGCTCTGTGCTTTCTGCGGTATCCGATGGAGCAGCGGTTTCCTCTGGCGGCTCGGTGGTCGGTTCTTTACCGGGAAGTTCAAAGGGTTCAGGAACCTTTGGATTTGGAATCTTGATTGTCTCGCCTACGGCCAGCTCCGTAATGTTATTGAAATTCAAAATTTCCTCGGCAGACACGCCATAATGCTCGGCAATCATCTCTAAAGTCGCACCTTCGGCGACCATGTAAGTTTCGTAAGGAGTGCTGGAAACTTCAATACAATCCCCATTTTCAAAAACGTGATAGCCATCGCCTTCACGGACGGAGTAGGCGGCAACGCTGTTCTGATATTCGCCCCAGTTGGCGGAAAAGGTGATGGTTTCCCCCACGGCGGCTCGGATGGTCAAAGAAAGGCTTTCACCTGCATGGATTTGAACGATGCTGCAAGTCTTTCCACCTGCGTTTATTACGCAGTACCCGGTTTGAGCTGTCCCGGTGGGGGCAAAGGTAACGGTATGCCTATCCTCTGCTGCCAGAGGACAGGTATAGGAAATAGAACTCTTATTATCGCTCGTTCCAATCGTTGTCCCGTCAATCACAATCGTCAGAGAATAACTTGCCGCAGTGATGGGGGAAACCGCTGTATGCTGGTTGCTTGTGAACCATGCAAAGGTGGTGGAACAGAATATGATACAGCACGCCAGAATGGTCAGCAGGGAAAGGGTCGTTCGGGTCTTCAATACCCGCTTGGAAACCTTTGCGTGCTTCGGAACATAGAAAAATTCCCGATATATCTTATCGTGTAGATTCTTCAATCCGGCGAA
>DJPG01000007.1:4687-11702 GCA_002439735.1 Firmicutes bacterium UBA6418
TATGCCCTTTGATTGCCCCTCCACCCGAAGGTGGAGAGGACTTGAAACTGAAAATTACTTTTCGTAGTTGTATTCTGGGATGGTTGTCTGCTCTACATCGCTAGCATACCACTTCACATTGGTAGAAGTATTCCCCGTTGCCCACATTCCGCTTGTTTCTTTGTCGTGGTAGGAATAGCCGTAGCCAAGAACCAAACCAGTGCCGGAATCAGACGCCGTTTTGATGGTCACATTCTCAGCTTTGCAGTTCTTCACGGTCAGACCGCCCTCGTTCATACCGCCAACGATTGCTGAGGTGTGCTTCTTGCAGGCAATCGTGCAGTTCTTAACCGTTACATCTTCCACCAAGTTACCACTGCCATCACCAATCATACCAATCACGACGCCATAATTCGTACCTTTGGTAGTTGCAACGCCAAGATTGAAGTTTTCAAAGTTGACATGTTTCACTCTAATGCCATAAACGGTGCGGAAGAAGCCGCAGTAGAGATTCCAGTTCTGGCTTACAGTCCAATTTTTGATTGTATGTCCCTTGCCGTTAAAGATGCCGTTATAGGAATTGCCATAAAGACCTCTGCCGTCACCGATACCTGTAAACTTAGGATAAGAGGAAAGATCGATATCGCAGTTTAGTTCTACAGCGACCTTGCTGTTGTTTGCAACATCTACGCCCTTATACTGTCCATTGTGGTCAACAGCCTCATCGAATTTCTTGAACTCATCTAAAGAGTTGATGCTAACAACTGTTACATCATCATCGTAAACTTCTTGATCGTATGTAGCATTCTTATCATACTGATTGTTATAGCTGTCACTTTCGGATGTCCACTGAGTTGCATAGACATTGATGGAGATACCGCTGAGTGTCATACTTTGATACTCGTTTCCGGCATTTTCGTCCATCTTACCGCACAAATACATCGTGTCGGAGGTTTTGTTTGGCATGAGCTTAAATTCGCACTTTGAAATGTCCTTATGGTCGCAGCCAGCTACAATACAGGTATTTGGCTGGTCGCTTGTGGTAACTGTCCAATCAATAACCTTATTCAGGCCATCGTCACCGTCAATGCCGGTAACTTCAATCTTGAATTTCAGTGCAAGGTTACCCTGGTTCACTACATGAACAGGCTGCATAACGTAGCTGCAACCTGGCTCCCAGAGAACAGTACCAGGCATCGGCTTCTTGGTGTTGTTGTCCCAATAGCCAAGGGTCTGGCCTGCTGCATCCACCCATTGCTCGCCGTTATGCATCTCCAGAGCAATCTTCAAATTGCCGGACGTGATTGTGTTCACGCTGGTTGACGCATTATCCGTGAACCAGGCGAATGTTGTTCCGAGAAGCATTGCAAAGCAGAGGACAAGTGCCAAAGCACTGCTGAGCAAAGCTCTCTTGGTGTGTTTACTATCCGTCATCTCTGTTACCTCCTATAAATTTTTTGTTTTGACGAATGTATGTAAGCCCCTTTCGGGGTGCATACCGTTTTACGACTCGGACTTTTCATCCGACTTCTCGGCAAGCTGTGAGCGGAGCGCCTGCAGCTCCTTCATCATTTCCGCCGACTGGCGGCGCTCCTCCGCCAAGGCGTCCTTTTCCGCCTGTAGCTGCGCCGTCTGCTCCTGCTTATACCGCTTAAACAGCAGGATGCAGTTCACACCGTTATAGCCGATGAGCAGAAGAAACGGAACGAGGATACAGAGGATATAGCCCGGTGTGGTTTTCAGGAACGCAAAGAACGTTCCTACATTCGGAAGCCTTCCTGTATATTTTCCCAACACATCGGCATAGGTCACAATGGCTTCATCATCTGTATTGGTGGTTGTACCATAAGTGATAAAGCCCGGTTCTCCGTCCTCCGTTGTCACGATACTGCGGATTTTGTGCGTGACGGTTTCGCCGAAGTTATGGGCATTCTGGGAAGTGTAGGCGATAATGTCACCCTCCTGCAAGGTGGCAGGGTCAACCTCCTTGACGAATACAACATCTCCCGCGTCAAAGTCCGTTGCGCTCATGGAGTCGGACTGGACAATGAAGAATTTATAGCCGAATACGCTTCGGTGGCTCTGGTCAAAGGTGTTTACGGAGAAGATGGTAAAGACCATCATCCCGATTGCCGCAATCAGCAGCGCCCAGACCAGTATGCTTTTTATGATGTCCCATATTTTTTTCATCTACGGTTTTTCTTCCTTTCCATCAGTCAAAACGCTTATCCGGGTTATTCTTGGTCTGAACCGCTTCGGCACAGAACTTAAAGGAAAGGGAATCATCCATCGTACTGTTTCCTGCATTTTCAGGATAATGGAAAGAAATCGTCAGATTCCTCCTTTCATTCATCTGCAAAGTTTCATCTGCGGCTTCTACCTTGTTCTTGGACAGTTCGGCGGCAGTTCCGCTAAACAGAACTTTATCCCCATCGGAGATCGTGATATTCAGGACTGTGGCCAGACCGCCTTTGACTTCATCAAAATATAGTTTGTAGTAGACCGCCCATGTGCTGCGGTTCTCGATAAAGAAGTCCTTTGTGACCGTCATGCCCGGTTCAAAGAGAAATTCATGCTCTTCAATGACGGGCTTACCATCGTTCAGATTGATCTCAATCTTCCCCGTCTGGAAGTAATTATCCGGCACAAATACGGACACCATCACAAGGGCATAGGTGGTAATGCAAAGGCAGACTGTAAGGGCGATGACCGCTATCACGCTGGCAGTCAGGCGTTTGCCGGTATGGTTCTTGCTGTTCATGTGCGTTCTCCTCCTTTTTTGCGTTTCTTGGAGAGAAGAAGCAGGATCGGCAGGAACAGAGAAAGCCCTGCAATGGAAATCCACAACATGATGTTGCTGTTATCGCCTGTTTTCGGCGGTATCAGTTCGCCCGGCTTTGTCGGGTCGGTAGGATTTGTTGGATTGTCCGGCTTTGTCGGGTCGGTAGGCTTATCCGGTTTCTCTGAACCGCCGCCATCTTCATTGACCCACCAGCAGAAATCCGCATAGAGTTCTTTTGCCATGTACGCGTTGCCGACACTGGTTTCCAGATAAGCGCTGACCTCATAATCAAGGTCTGCGGTGGTTCCGCCGCTCTGGGGCATGACATAGGAAATGCTTTCCGGCATTTCTTTCATCAAGCCATCGTATAGCTGCATACTATCTACAGAGATTTTACATTTCAAAACTTCTGCCAGCTTCTCATATCCCTTGCGGATGTCGGCATGGAAATGAACAGTTACACTGCCTTTATAGGAAACTTCCAGCCGATAGGCTTTCTTTTCCGTATCTCCGGGAAACATATTTTTTACCTGAAACGGGGTGCTGTCCTCGGCTTGACCTTTGTACAGCCTCAAGGTCACATCCTCTCCTTCTGCCTTGTCCACAACGGTAGATTTTGCAGATACCGTCTCTACACGTATAGGCATTGCCTTGGTATTCGCTGCCTGAACGGTATTGACCGTCCGATCGGACAGAGTGACCGCCTGTAGCGGCATAGCAGAAGAAGCTGCCTGTGTCTCCGGCGTTATGACATTATCGGGAATGACCGCAGGAGAAGTCTGCGGCTGTGTGGAATATTTGTATAGGATTGTTCCGGCAAGAGCAGTCCCGCTGACTGCAAGTAGTATCACAAGCACGATGATTAGCAACATGATTGGCTTTTGTCCGTTCTTCCTTTTCAACGGTTATCCCTCCTTTGCTCGGCTTTTTCAACAAGGCTTACGAAAAGGTGTACTTTCCTGCAAGCAAAAATTCGCGAGGAAATGGCGAAAAATTTATGGTTCAGACCCACATTTTTTTATGTACCTACTTGAAAAATCAGGCAAAAGCTAGTAAAATAAGATTTAACAGTAAAAGGGCTGATTTGCAGGAAAGTACACCTTTCTGCAAACCCGACTTTTTACAATAACTGGGAGTTTTCGTAAGTCTTAGCCCGGTAGCGGAAAGTCGATAATGGCATCTCGCAAGCCTTTGCTGCCGCTGTGCCTGTGATCTCGCCCTGTTTCCATTTCTGATACAGGCTGTGAAAATTTTCCGGCAATGGGGCTGGCGGTTTGCCGAATCGCACACCCTTGGCTTTTGCGGCCGCGATACCCTCGGCTTGTCGCTGGCGGATATTGGTTCGTTCATTCTCTGCCACAAAGGACAGTACCTGCAGTACAATGTCGGAAAGGAAAGTCCCCATCAGGTCTTTTCCACGCCGGGTATCCAGCAGTTGCATATCCAGGACAACGATGTCAATGCCTTTTTCTTTTGTCAGCACTCGCCATTGCTGCAAGATTTCTTCATAGTTTCTGCCAAGACGGTCAATGCTCTTGATATAGAGCAGGTCGCCTTTTTTTAATTTACGAAGCAACTTCCTGTATTTTGGCCTGTCAAAGTCCTTGCCGGACTGTTTATCCAGATAAATATTCCGCTGCTCAACGCCCACTTCTTTTAAGGCGATAAGCTGTCTGTCTTCGTTCTGGTCACGACTGCTCACACGGATATATCCGTACACATTTCCCACGATTTTCTTCTCCTTTCCGTCCGGACTCGGAAAACCATCCTCAAACCTGACCAATTCATTGTTTTGCTGCATCTGTATATTTTATCGCTCAAGAATCGTTACGGTCAGAACGTCAAGTCTGCACTTGACATTCTGACCGTAAAACGCACCCAGATGATACCTTATTCTTTTTTGCTACGGTATGAAATGAGCGGGTCTGGACTTGGAATACATGGATGCTTCCGGATAAAGGTTGAATGATCTCCCTCGTACTTGATGACATCTGCAATCCGTGACATATTTTTTACCTCCGTTCTCAAATACAAAAATCACTCTTCACGCCGCTAATCAAGCCACGTGAAGAGTGATTTTGCAATATCTATGCTGTTTGCTGCAGTGAAACGTGGAAAACTGCATTCTTACGGCTGCTCTGTCAAAGAATTGTTTCGCGTCATCTGTCAAAGTCGGAATCGAAAAACATCGGATGCGTATCTGAATGCCAGACAGTTTGCACCCGATGCATGATAGCCTATAACATTTCAATTTCTTCTTGCGTCAGTCCGGTATTCTCCGCAATGATCGGAACCGGAATGCCCGCATTTTTAAAATTTTTAGCAATTTCGCACTGTTTCAGCGCCGCTCCCTCTCCTCGTCCCTTTTGCAGGCCGTTGTCATAGCGTATGATCATTTCTTCTTCCAAGGTCATAATTCGATCCAACTCCTCGTTGTGATTAGCTTGTTCAACCCTCGTGTCGAGATATTTGACCAAAGCATCGCTTGCATCCACCTTGCCGGTATCCACGAAGTCATAACAAGCAGTCAATTCTTGCGGAATTAACATCGAAGTATGATAAATCTGCTTCGTTTCGCAAGGTCATCTTCGCGTTCAATCTGCAGTTCGATATCATAGAGCGTATCGTCCTCCTCAAACAGCACATCCAAACGAACCGACTTAGATTCCAACTCGTGGATCATCTTGTCTGTTTTTACGATATTTTCACTGAAGCAGTTTTTTCTGTGCGGTCAAGTATAGATCCAGCTTCCGCAGCTTATCCGCGAACTGTATCGTGACCTGTTTCTCCGTGATCTTCAGGATGACGCCTTCGCCGAACTTAAAGTGTATCACAATATCGCCTACGTCAAACTGTTCCCGGAATTGTCTGCAAAGTTCCGCGCGCTGCGCAGCGTCTGCCTGCGGATCAATGCTTTGCGGTTTCCGCTTTGGGGCGTCCGTTCTCTGTTTCTTTGCTGCTTTGCCGAAAAGTTCCTCGCAGAATATAGAATTCCGGTTCGTGGTGAACAGATAGAGCTGATCTTTGGCGCGCGTCATGCCCACATAGAATAAGCGGCGCTCTTCCTCATAAGTCTCCAGCTCCTGCCGTGACGCCGTTTTGGGGTCTGCTGGCACGCTCTCCGGCAGGATCCCGTCGATAACGTCCAGCAGGTACACGGTATCGTATTCGAGTCCTTTGCTGGCATGGATCGTGGAAAGCAGGATCGACGATCCTGTCGGCGTGGTTTTCTCGCTGATCTGCTGCTTTAAGTAGTCCAGGCGGTCAAGGAATTCCGCAGGCGTCGCTTCGCGGCTGGCGAGGATCCGCAGAATCTCGAGCTTGCTTTCGCCTTTGCTCCCGCTTCGGATGAGATGATCCCGATAGCCCAGATATTCCGTGACGCGATACAATGCTTTGTCGGCTCGCTCCGTCAGCATATTGCGCAAATGCGTGCGGACAGACTTAGTACTTGCGGCCGTATGTGCGTTCAGTTCCCCGTATTCCAACGCCGCGTCCAAAACCGGGATATCGCGCGCAGCGCTGATCTTGGCAATGCGCTGCGCGTCTGCCTTTTTGATATAGGTTCCGATCTTATAATATACCTGCAGAAACGCCTCGGTATCATACGGATTGACGGCGAGTTTGAAGATTTGGATGATACCCAGCACCGTCCGATGCGTGAAAAAGGCCATGTCCATCTGCCGCATCCGGTAAGGGGTTCCATTCCGCTCCAAAAGATCCACCAATGGCAAGGCGCATTCGTTGTCACGATACAGAACCGCGATCCGCTGCGGTTCCGATGAACGTGCACAGGTTTCTGCTACCTTTGCCAGATAGCGGTACTGCGTGCCGCGGCTGCCGGCCGCGATCTCACGGACAGCAGCGCGCTCGGTGCGGACGGCTTTCATGTTCTTCGGATGGCGAAAAACATTCTTTTGGATGAAACGGTTCGCCGCGTTTACGATATCCGCCGTCGAGCGGAAGTTTTCCTCCATCAGCAGCACCTCCGCGCCCGGATGTTGCTCTTCAAACTGAAGCAGTGCCTGTGGATAGGCTGCCCGAAAGCCGTAAATGCTCTGATCCTCGTCGCCGACCAGAAACAGATTTTCGGTCCGCGATGCCAAAAGCGCAAGGATAGCATGCTGAATCTTGGACGTATCTTGGGCTTCATCGACACAGAGATACGGATACTGCCGCTGAAAATATGCCAGAAGTTCCGGGTGCCTGCGCAGCATCTGATAGGCGTAGACCATCTGATCGTCATAGTCCATC
>DJPG01000105.1 GCA_002439735.1 Firmicutes bacterium UBA6418
ATGACATGGAGTACTGGGAAGAATAGATACCTCGCCGGAATCCGGTGCTATTTTACTCTCTTGTCTCATAAATTGTATGGACAGGAGGGAAGTATGAATTATAAAGAAAAACTGATCACGCAGACGGTTCTTTGCTGTATGCTGTTCGTCAGCGCGAAAGGCTTGGAATTTTTACCCGGCGAGGGCGCGGAAGCTATGCGTGCGGCAGCGATGACGCAGATCGAAAAGAACTATACTGCCGATGACTGGAAGCAGTTTGGGAAGAAACTCCGGAAGACCGCAAAAGAAGTGCCGGCTGTCGTAACCGGCGTTGTTCTGCAGGCAAATCAGGACTCGAACGCCGAACCGGTCTATGCCGCTGCGGACGGAACCGTACTGCGCTCCGGCATTGATCCGCAGCATGGGATGATGGTCGAGATCCGGCATAAAAACCGTGTGAGCACGACCGGAAACCTCAGCAGCATCTGCAAGGTCCAAAATGAAACCGTAAAAAAGGGCGATCTGATCGGATATTACGATCCGTCCTGCGGAAAAGATCTGTATTATGACATCGCAGAAGAAAACTTTGCGTAAGATCGAAGAAACTATGAAAAAAAGATTATCAGAAGAAGAGATCAAACAATTATATCTGCGCTGCAAAACGCCAGCCCATGTGATCGGGCATTGCAGAGCCGTTGCGAATACTGCGGTAAAGATAGGGGAAGCGCTGAATCAGAAAGGTTTTCACTTTGATTTAGCGCTTCTCAAGAGCGCGGGTCTTGCGCACGATATGGCCAGAGTGCAGGAAGACCATGGCGGCGTTGCCGCGGACATTCTGGAAAAAATGGGCTATCAGGACGAGGCGGATATTATCCGCGGGCATATGACATACACTCTGGTCAAGACCGCGGACAAACTGACGGAATGTGATCTTGTCTGCTTGGCGGACCGGCTGGTGATCGAGGATCACTATGTGGGACTGGACAAGCGTTTCGACTATATCCTGCATAAGAACGAACACCGGGCGCTGGCGTCTGAGCATATCCTGACCGCGAAAGCACAGACCCGAAAATTGATGGACGATATGGAAGCCATCCTTGGCAGATCCATCGACAGCTTATTTACAGAAGCATGACGCAGAGAGAAAACAAAAACAGGTAAACATGAATAAGAAAGAAATGAATGCACAATATCAATTGGAGACGCTACTCAAGCGTGTCGAAAAGCCGGGAAGATATATCGGCGGGGAACTGCATGCCGTGATGAAAAAGCCGGAAGATGTCGCTGCGCGGTTTGCGTTTGCGTTTCCGGATCTGTATGAGATCGGTATGTCCTATCTTGGGCTGCAGATTCTGTATCATCGATTGAATCAGCAGGATGGGATCTTTTGCGAACGCGTTTTTGCACCTGCGGGCGATATGGAAGCGCTGATGCGTGAGGAACACACACCGCTGATGACCTTAGAGACGAAAACCCCGGTCAGGAAAATGGATTTTTTGGGCTTCACCCTGCAGTACGAAATGTCCTTTACGACCATTTTGAACATGCTGGATCTGAGCGGCATTCCGGTTTACGCAAAGGATCGCGGAGAAGAATTCCCGCTGATCGTTGCCGGAGGACCCTGTGCCTTTAATCCGGAGCCTCTGGCCGATTTCATCGATCTTTTCCTGGTCGGCGATGGAGAGAACGCGCTGCCGGATCTGGTGAAGAAATATATCGAATGCAAGCAGAACGGCGTCTGTACCAAAGAAGCATTTCTACGGGAAGCCTGTCAGATGCCGGGCGTTTATGTTCCGCGCTTTTATGAATATACCTATCATGAAGATGGAACGATAAAAGGATTATGTAAACTTTACGATCGAGCACCGCTCCCGGTACGTCGCGCTATCCTGACTGAGATCGAGAGCGTGGATTTTCCTGTAAATCCGGTGATCCCGATCATAGAGGCTGTGCATGACCGCGCGGTCGTTGAGACCTTTCGCGGATGTACCAGAGGCTGCCGTTTCTGCCAGGCTGGGATGATTTACCGTCCGGTTCGCGAACGCTCTAAGGAGCGGATCCTGGATCTTGCCAAAAGGCAACTGGAAAACACCGGAAACGACGAGCTTTCGCTGCTGTCGCTTTCGACCAGCGACTACTCCTGCTTTGAAGAACTTACGATGGCGCTGATCGATTACACGAAAAAAGAAAATGTTTCACTGTCACTGCCTTCTCTGCGCATTGACAAATTTGCCTTTGACGTGCTGCAGCGCATACAGGAATATAAAAAGTCCGGACTGACTTACGCTCCAGAGGCCGGAACACAGCGGCTGCGTGATGTTATCAACAAGGGCGTGACGGAGAACGATATTTATCAGTCGATCCGGCAGGCTCTGGAACTCGGTTGGAAGCATATCAAACTGTATTTTATGATCGGACTGCCGACCGAAACCTATGAGGATCTGGACGGAATCGTGGAGATTGCGCAAAAGATCCGCGAATTGAACTACCAGGTGAACGGATCGAAGAGTGGACGTTTCAGCTTGACGGTAAGCGTATCCAATTTTGTGCCGAAAGCGCACACGCCGTTCCAGTGGGCGGCGCAGGACACGCCGGAAATGTTCGAAGCCAAGCACAATTATCTGGCGGAGCGCCTCAAAAAACTCAAAGGCGTGACCTTTCACTACCACGATAACAGAACCAGCGCTTACGAGGCGGTCTTTGCGAGAGGTGACCGCAGATGTAGCCGCCTGCTTTATGAAGCGTTCCGCGCCGGATGCCGCCTGGACGGCTGGACCGAATATTTTAATCGCGAGGGTTGGGAGACTGCCTTTGCCGAAAGCGGCATTGACGTTGCTTTTTACACGACCAGAGCACGCTCCTTTGATGAGATTCTGCCGTGGGATAGTATCGACAGCGGCATTTCCAAAAAATTTCTCAGAAACGAAGCGAAAAAGGCGCTTGCAGCCGAGACAACGCAGGACTGTCGGCACGGCTGTGTCGGATGCGGCATGAACCGGAATGTAAACTGTCCGATGGAGGGAATCTATGGCAAACAGATATGTGATTAAATTTTCCAAGACAGGCTATATCAAATATACCTCGCATCTGGATCTTCTGCGCATGTTCAAACGTGCGTTCAAAAAAACGAATCTGGGGCTCTGCTATTCGCAGGGCTTCAACCCGCATCCCAAGATGGGCTTTGCACAGCCGCTTTCTCTAGGGTATATCGGACGGAACGAGTTGATCGAGTTTGAAACGGAACGTCCACATATACCAGAAGAGATCCTGCAGAAAATGCAGGGACAGATGCCGGCGGGAATCGGGATCGTGTCCTGCGCGAAGATGGATGCTTCGATAAAATCGCTGGCCTCCGCCGCGGACAGCGCAGACTATATCATCTGGATCCTGACGGAGCAGTCCGAAAAAACGTTGCGCGCCGCACTGCGGGATTATTTGCAACAGCCGCAGATTCTGGCGATGAAGCGCATGAAAAAGACCAAAAAGGAAGAACCGGTCGATATCAAACGCATGATTCGCCGAATGGAAATTACTAAACTCGGTGATTTCGCGAGAATCGATGCACTACTGGACTGCGGAAGTCAGTCCAATTGTAGTCCGGAGCTTGTGATTGCAAGCTTCTGTAGGTTTGCAGGCATTGATACGCCGCGTTGGAATGTCGAAGTTGAGCGAAAAAATATAAATTTTGTAAGCAAATTACAATTTTAGTCTTGACATACTCCCCTTGCATGATGTAATATTGTGGAAAAGGAGGATGATGATGTATGTTAAATCGAGGAACGAATCTTTCGCTTCACGGGATGCGGCAGCATATCAACAAGGAAGCGCTCTGCCGTTTTTTTCAAGTACATAAAGATAAGATCAAAACAGTTGCTTTGCCGATCCTGGTCATAGCCGCTGTTTTGTTTTTTTGGCTCTACGGAAACGCTGCGGATTCGGTAACTGTCCAAGACGGTGCAGATCCGGCCGCAGCGGGAGCCGAATTAACGCAGGCTACGGCTGGGGAAGACGATACCGATGATCCCGGCGATACAGCCGCGACAACCGGCAGTGCGCTTCCAATCTATGTCGATATCTGCGGGGAGGTTCGGCAGCCAGGTGTCTATCAGATCACCGAGGGCACGCGCCTTTTTGAAGTCATCCGGCAGGCAGGCGGATTGACAGAAAACGCGGATATCAATGTCATCAATCAGGCAGAGACTGTCTGCGACGGACAAAAGATCCGCATTCTTTCTTATCAGGAGACCGCTGCGACAGCTGACGGTTCCGGGCAGATCTCCGGACAAAACGGCGCAGGCAGCGAAACGACCGGCGGTTCTGCCGTGGACACGGAGGGTAAAGTTGATCTCAATCGAGCCGACGCGGCAACCTTGCAGACGATCCCCGGAATCGGGCCCTCAAAAGCACAGCGGATCCTGGAATACCGCGAAACGTCCGGGCCGTTTGCCAAGATCGAAGATATCAAAAACGTCTCCGGTATCGGAAACAAGACCTTTGAAAGCATCCGCGACTATCTGACCGTCTCCTGAAATCTGCAAAAATTTCTCTGCAAAGTATAATCTTTTCCAAAATCGTCAAACCTAAGGACGAGGTGATAAGATGTTTACACGACAGAAGAAAAAGAGCTATCAGACATTTTTGTATACTGCCGTTGTCGTCACACTCTGCTTTTTGATCATTGCCCTGCTTTGGCCGCAGGAAAACACCGAAGAACCGGATCCGCAAACGGTCAACGCCCATTCCGGTCTCCGGCAGAACACGGACGATCCGGATGATGCGGACGAAGATGCGCACGGAAGTCAGAATGGCGGCGGAGCGGAGGAATACGGCGATGACAACGAAGAAGACGGTGATGACACGAATGACGGCGACGCGGATCCGCAGGAGCCGAACGAAACCGACAATAAAAAAAATAACATGACGGACGATCCGGATTCATATTATTTAGTAAAGCGAGCAGACGGCCGGATCAAGGTATTCTTCGTCAACGCAGAGGGCGACATGATCGAACTGGAGGATACCGGTATCGTGTACGAGGTTCTGGGATCGGAGGATCAGAAGCTTTTTGACGATGGCTGCCGAGTCGAAACGCAAGAAGCGCTGGCTGTCCTGCTGCAGGATTTTGGAAGTTAGGTTTGGTCGGTTATCTATGAAAAGAAATATAAAAAAGGCAGTACTCTTATTCTGCTTTGTGCTGCTGCTGATCGGCGGCGTTGGCTTCGGCGTCCGTCATTATGAAGACGCAAAAGAAGCGGTTCAGGTCATCAGTGAACGCGTGCTGATCCCCGGCGGACAGTCTGTCGGGATTAAAATGAACGTAAAAGGCGTGCTGGTCGTCGGTCTGGAAGAGATCGAAACCGAAGACGGAATCACCAGTCCCGGCTATGACGCCGGACTGCAGATCGGAGATATCATCACCGAGATCGACGGCGTGCCGGTTTCTTACGCGTCCGAAGTCGCAGAACTGATCCGCGCAGCCGGTGCTAAGGAGCTGCAGCTTCGCGTCATGCGCAAGGAAGAACAGGAAGACATCCGGGTGCGACCGGTTCTCGATCATGACGGCGGAGGCTATAAGATCGGTCTCTGGGTCAAAGAGAAGATCGCCGGAATCGGAACGCTGACCTTCTACGATCCGAAAACCAATACCTTTGCGGCGCTTGGCCACGGGATCTATGAAAGTCAGACCGGAACGCTGCTCGGCGCCGGCGACGGCCTGCTGCTGCCGACCGAAGTACGATCCATCAAAGAGGGCGCTGTCGGCAAGCCGGGCGAGATCCGCGGCGTCTTTTACGGAAGCGAAAAGCCGTTCGGCAGCATAAAAAAGAACTCCAACTTCGGGATCTACGCCAGAGGCAGCGAATTCAAGAAATTCACGGAATCCGAGCCGATCGTCATGGGCTATCAGGATCAGGTGGAAAAAGGCAAGGCTTATATATTGACCACGATTGATGGGGATAAGGTCGAGCAGTTCGATATTGAAATCACAAAGGTCAATCATCAACAGACAGCGGATGGAAAAGGTATGGAGATTAAGGTGACCGATAGTCGCCTGCTTTCTTACAGCGGTGGGATCGTGCAGGGCATGAGCGGTAGCCCGATTATCCAGAACAACCGACTAATCGGTGCGGTAACCCATGTTTTGGTTAACGATCCTACAAGGGGTTATGGGATCTTTGCCGAATGGATGTTAAAAGAATGCGAGGATTTGTAACATTTCCGGAAGAAATGAGCAAAAAGAACAAAAAAACGATCATTTTTCGTTTTTAACCCCGTTTCTTGTAACAAAATGTTTCAAAAAAGATTACCTGCGATGCTGCCAATATACTACAATAAATTTCGGGAACAGCGCGAAACGCGTAAAATCCCGTAAGATAAAGTGTTTATGTGAGGAAGTGGAAAGAACGGAAACGAAGTTCTGAGAAACTTAGAGGAGGAAAAAATGAAAAAGATTGCAATCGGTGTCGTAGATGACAACAGAGATTTCTGTGATGTAGTCACAGACCAGCTGAAGAAGCAGAACAATATGGAGATCATGTTTGTTGCAAACGACGGCCTGGAAGCAATGGAGCTGATAAACAAAGGAAATCATCCAGATGTTCTCATCCTGGATTTGATCATGCCGCATCTGGACGGCTTCGGTGTTTTGGAGGCATTGAACAACGAAGAACTGGAAAAATATCCGCGTGTCATCATGACATCGGCGGTCGGGCAGGATTCCATGATTCAAAAAGCGATGAAGCTCGGTGCACAATATTATCTTGTCAAACCGGTAAACATGAGCATGCTGATCAAGCGTATCAACCAGATACAGGAAACGGAATATTTTGTCCGCGAAAAAACGCAGGGCAATCTGCGAAAGGCTTTGGTTCTCAAGGATTCTCTGCTGAACAATGATCTGGAAATCGATATCACCAATCTGATCCATGAGATCGGTGTTCCGGCACATATCAAGGGTTATCAGTACATCCGCGACGCGATCACGCTGGTCGTATCCAATATGGATTTGCTCAGCGCAGTGACCAAAGAATTATATCCGACCGTCGCCGCGATGAACGGCACCACGCCAAGCCGCGTGGAACGCGCGATCCGCCACGCGATCGAGCTTTCGTGGAACCGCGGCAAGCTGGAAACGCTCAACAGCCTGTTTGGCTATACCATCCAGAACGACAAGGGCAAACCGACTAACAGTGAGTTTATCGCCATCATCGCCGATAAACTCAGACTGGAACGTAAAGTCGGCTGACCCGTCGGACTGATCGGATTGAGATCTTTCCCCTTTGCAGTCTCTCTGCCTGCCGGCAGAACTGCAAAGGGGTTTTTAACGCAAGGAGATCCAAAATATTTGAAAACGATCTGTGTAAGTGATACAAAATGGGGTATAATAAGAACAGATCTTCATACGAAAGAGGCGATAACCATGGTAACAAAAGAACAGATCGATCGGATCAACGCACTTGCAAAGAAGAAAAAGACCGAGGGGCTGACCGCGGAAGAGCAAGCGGAACAGAAAGTTCTGTACCGGGCTTATATCGACGCGTTCAAGGCAAATCTGAAGGCGCAGTTGGAGAATATCGAGATCATTGATGACGATAAGCAAGAAGTGGAAAAGATCGAAGAAGAGGTCGAAGAACTGGAAGAAACGCTGGATGAAAGCGAACATCGTCTGAACTGATGCGATACAGCGTGTCTGACGCGGTCGAAAAAGATTGAAAAGAAGTCTACATAAAAATGAACTCAGGGCGAGAAAGTGACAAATTTCTCGCCCTTTGTCGTATATAGTGTAAGGTGTAAATGTGTGAAAACAGTCAAACAGGCTGCAAAAAGGGGGAAAAGCATGAAAAGACAATTCTTAAAGAAGTTGCTGCTCGTCATCCTGCTCGTCGGCATGACCGCGACATTGGTATCCGGAGCTGAGCGATCAGATCTGATCGAAAATCTTGTCGGACAGCGGATCGAGATCATGAATGCTTTTTTTAATGGAGGCATGAAGGTACGGGACGCTTCGGAAGCGCTACGCAGAGTCGAGCATGGAAGGCTTTTGGAGGAAGATCTGCAGACGATGAGAGATTACTTTCAGACCGATGTGGAGCAGGTCGTGGATTATCAGGTCACAGTCCCGAAGATTACCTACCAGGATGAGGAAGTCATTACAGCGCTTGTACAGGTCGTGTGGACAACCAAAGGACTTCCATGCGGCGAAGAGGAGGACGTCCTTTCTACGGACGAGGCTTATTACAGTGTAATTCTTGAAAAAAGTGAAAATTCCTATAAGATTGTGCAATTTTTTTAATTCCCATGTTTCATTTTGGGCTTTTTTTGGTATAATAGTTCTGTTAATCGTTCTTTCGGGTAATATTTCCCCGAAAAGTGCGCAAAGCATATGACACGGACAGTCTGACGGTCGTGTGAATCATATATGGTATGATAACCAAAGGAGCAAAAAGGTAATGAGAAACGTATACTTAGACTACTCAGCAACGACACCAGTCAAGGAAGAAGTTTTAAAGGCGATGCTTCCATATTTTTCAGAAAAATTTGGTAATCCGTCAAGTTTGTATGACTTAGGGTTAGAATCAAAGGCAGCGGTCGCGCATGCCAGAGAACAGGTTGCGGCATTGATCAACGCAGAACCTAGAGAAGTATTTTTTACCGCAGGCGGTACAGAATCCGATAACTGGGCTTTGTTCGGCGTCTGTGATAAATTAAAAGCAAAAGGAAATCACATCATTACGACGAAGATCGAGCATCACGCGATCCTACATTCCTGTGCTTTTCTGGAAAAACAGGGCTTTGAGGTTACCTATGTCGGCATCGACAAGGACGGCAGAGTCGATCTGAAAGAACTGGAAGACGCGATTACCGACAAGACGATCCTGATCAGCGTGATGATGGTCAATAACGAAATCGGAACCGTACAGCCAATCAAGGAAATTGCGAAAATTGCCAAGGCACATAAGGTTCTGTTCCATACAGACGCCGTACAGGCGTTGGGTAATGTTCCAATCGATGTCAAGGATATGGGAATCGATCTGATGTCTATGTCATCTCACAAGATTTATGGACCAAAGGGTGAGGGCGCTTTATACATCCGCAAGGGTGTCAAAATTTCTAATTATCTGCATGGCGGTGCGCAGGAATCAGGTCATAGAGCCGGTACCGAGAATCTGACCGGAATCGTTGGATTCGGTAAGGCGGCAGAACTTGCCGGAATCCATTTTGACGAACATGTCGCGCATTGCAGCAGCTTAAGGAACTACTTTGTCGACAGAGTGCTCAAGGAGATCCCGGATACGGAACTGAACGGTACGATGGACGGAAGACACCCCGGCAATGCGAATATTACGTTTAAGTTCATCGAGGGAGAATCTATCCTGCTTCTGTTGAATCAGTACGGCATCAGTGTTTCGACCGGTTCTGCATGTTCCTCCACCTCGTTGGAACCGTCTCACGTTCTGGTCGCACTCGGCGTACCGGTTGAAATGATTCATGGAACGGTCAGATTTACAATCGGTGATTTTACGACGAAGGAAGACATTGACTATGTCGTGGAAAATCTGAAAAAAGTTGTTGAAAAATTAAGAGCACTGTCTCCGATTCATGCACAGAAAGGTTGGTAAAAACATGGCTTTATATAACGATACCGTAATGGAACATTTCTTACACCCAAAGAATGTCGGCGAGATGGAAGACGCAGATGGAACTGGTATCTACGGCAGCCCGGTCTGCGGTGATATGATGCAGATTCAGATTAAGGTTGATAAAAATGACGTTATCACCGACGCGAAGTTCAAGACTTTCGGCTGTGGTTCTGCAATCGCATCCTCCAGTATGGCAACTTCTATGATTATTGGGAAGAAAGTTGAAGACGCACTAAAGATCACGAATCAGATGATCATCAATGAACTTGGCGGACTTCCACCAGTCAAAATTCACTGTTCTGTACTTGCGGACAAGGCTATCAAGAACGCGATTTATGACTATGCCATGAAGCATGGCAAGAAATATCCAGAATTAGAAGGATATGATCCGAATGCAGATGAGGATGACGAGGAACATGGAACTGCAGAAAAATAAAGTATTATTGGGATTAAGCGGCGGGGTCGACAGTGCCACCGCTGCTTTATTATTAAAAGAAAAAGGTTATGACGTGACCGGCTTCTATTTTGACGTCATGGGTGGAAACGAAAATGGCAGAGCCGAAGCGGAAGTAGTTGCTGCTCAGATTGGCATTCCATTGATCTATGAGAACGTTTCAGAAGATTTTCACAGGGTTGTCATCGAAAACTTTGTGAGCGAATATCGGTGTGGTCGTACACCGAACCCTTGCATCATCTGCAATCCGAACATCAAATTTCGCCGTCTGCTCCGACACGCCGATGAGATCGGCGCTTCTTATATCGCGACCGGACATTATTGCCGAATCCTGTATGACGAAGCAAACGACGCCTATTATATCCGCCGCGCGGCGAATGACAAAAAAGATCAGTCCTATATGCTGTATCGCCTGGGGCAGGACGTACTCAGCCGCCTGATTTTCCCGCTTGGAGAGTTCCTTTCCAAAGAAGAGACGCGCGGGATTGCCCGGAAAAGTCACTTGAGCAACGCGGAGAAAAAGGACAGTCAGGAAATCTGCTTTATTGACCAGGCAGATAATTACGTCAACTATATCACGGCTGCCGGCTATACCTCCGTTCCCGGAAATTTTGTCAATCGGGATGGCAAGATCTTAGGTCGGCACCGCGGTATCCTGCACTATACGATCGGACAACGAAAAGGGCTCGGCGTCGCGCTTGGAAAACCGGCATTCGTAACCGAGATCCGCTGTGCGCAGAATGAGGTCGTGCTCGGCGACAACGCAGATCTTTTTGCCTGTAAGGTTGCGTCTGTATGCAATGTTTTCGCGGATGGAGATCCGTCCGCTTATGACGGGAAAAGGGTTTTGGCAAAAGTGCGTTATTCCGCGCCGCCGTCGGAAGCGCTTATCCGGATGGATGGTGATCGAATTCAAACTGTTTTTGAAAAACCGCAGCGTGCGATGACACCAGGACAGTCGATCGTTTTTTACGATGAAGAAAAAATGCTCGGTGGCGGTTTTATCGTGTGAAAGGATTGCCAGCATAAAAAACTCATCTTCTCAAATAATAATCTTGAGGGGAGAGTGATGAAAGATGAACAAAGCTGCAGGAGCAGTTGTGATGGCGGCTGTCGGAACCGCGGCCGTGATGGCATATGCGTCGATGAAACCGCATGCCAAGAATCAGCTGAAAAAGGAGTTTCGCAATACATTCCATCATATGGATGATGTCAAAGAAGAACTCTGCCATGTCCGCGATGATATGACGGATATGGCGAGAACGCTGAAAAGTCAAATGTAGAAAAACACAAAAGAATGAACAAAAGTCTATGGTTTTTCATAGACTTTTTGTTCATTTTGTGGTACAATTTTTATTATTGCTTGACAATTCTTTCAATTTCTATACAGCAATTCAGGAGGAACCTACAGATGGAAAGATTGGGATTAAATGAAATCAGAAGGAGATTTTTGGACTTCTATGCTTCAAAAGATCACTACGTCGGCAAATCAGCCAGTCTGATTCCGAGAAATGACAAATCAATACTTATCATAAACTCTGGCATGGCGCCGCTCAAAGCATATTTTGCAGGAACGGAAACTCCTCCGAAGAAGAGGATGTGCACCTGCCAGAAATGTATCCGTACCGGCGATATTGACAATGTTGGACATACCGCCCGACATGGCACATTTTTTGAGATGCTTGGAAACTTCAGCTTTGGTGATTATTTCAAAAAGGAATCCCTGACTTGGGGCGTAGAATTTCTGACGCAGCATCTTGGTTTTCCTCTGGACAAGCTGTGGGCGACCGTTTATTTAGATGATGAGGAAGCCATCGGCATCTGGGAATCGCTCGGTATGAAACCGGAGCACATCGTTCGTTTAGGCAAAGAGGACAACTTCTGGGAAATCGGGCTTGGTCCATGCGGACCGGATTCCGAAATCTTCTACGACCGCGGCAAGGAATTTGGCTGTGGTAAACCGGACTGCAAACCGGGCTGCGACTGCGACCGTTTCTTAGAGATCTGGAACCATGTATTTACACAGTTCAATAAGGAAGAGGACGGTTCCTATTCCAAACTGGCTCATCCGAATATCGATACCGGCATGGGTCTGGAACGGATGGCCTGCGTTATGCAAGGCACCGATTCCATCTTTGATGTCGATACGATTAAATATATCTTAGACGGCGTTGTTGAAAAATCCGGCGTTGATTATCACGACGGTGCAGAACCGACCGATGTCTCCATTCGTATCATCACGGATCATCTGCGCGCGATGACTTTTATGATTGCGGACGGCATTATGCCTTCCAATGAAGGAAGAGGCTATGTACTGCGCAGACTGCTCAGAAGAGCGGCGCGTCACGGACGGATTCTCGGTATCAAGGGGAGCTTTCTGGTGGAACTGTCCAATCGTGTCATAGAAGTTTCCGGTGAAGCATATCCTGAATTAGTAGAAAAGAAGGACTATATTCAGAAGATTATCCAGGTTGAAGAAGACAACTTCGCGGCAACCATCGACAAGGGTGAAGAAATCATCGCCGGTTATCTCGAAGACCTAAAAAAAGCAGGAAAGACCATGCTCGACGGCGCCAGCGCTTTCAAGCTCTACGACACCTATGGCTTCCCGCTGGAGCTGACCGAAGAAATCCTTTCGGAAAACGGCTTTACGGCTGACGAGGACGGTTTCAAAGTTCATATGCAGGCACAGAAGGAGCTTGCGCGAAAAAATAGAAAATCCAACGAAGACGAGGGCTGGGACAAGAATGAACCGGAACTAGATGTTGAAAAAACTGTATTTACAGGCTATGATACATTACTGGATACCGCTCATATTGTGGCGATCCTTATCGACGGCAAACTGACCGATTCCATCGGTGAAGGTCAAAAAGCAACCGTAATCGTAGATCGAACACCGTTCTATGCTGAAGGCGGAGGTCAAGTTTGCGATAAGGGTTTTATGTCAACAACAGGAGATGGCGATGAAAAGATCTTTGATGCGAAAGTGACCAAGGTTGAAAAGAAAGATGGAATCTTTTATCATACCATCACAGTCCTGACAAACGAGATCCATGTCGGCGACGAAGTTCTGCTGTCCGTCGATCAGGAAAAGCGAAACTCTACAGCCAGAAACCATACCGCGACCCATCTGTTGCAGAAAGCACTCCGAGAAGTGGTCGGAACGCATATCGAACAGGCGGGCTCCATGGTTAACGAAAATCTTCTGCGTTTTGACTTTTCGCACTTTGAGGCAGTAACACCGGAGCAACTCACAAAGGTGGAATCGATCGTCAATGAAGTGATCAATCACTTCCTGCCGGTTCGCACCGATGAAATGACCATGGAAGAAGCGCAGAAAACCGGCGCGATGGCGCTTTTCGGCGAGAAATACGGTTCAACTGTCAGAGTGGTCAATGCCGGCGACTGGTCGATCGAGCTCTGCGGCGGCACGCATGTTCAAAATACCGGCGAGATTGGTGCGTTCAAAATTGTATCCGAGGGAGGCGTCGCTTCCGGAGTCAGAAGAATTGAAGCGATTACAGGAGTCGGCGTTCTTTCTGCGGCAAAACAGGCTGAAGCGATCATCGCGCAAGTTTGTGAAGCGTTAAAATGCAATAAAACCGTGCTCGTCGACAAAGCAAAATCCATGGCGGAAGAACTAAAAGCACTAAAAAAAGAGCTGGAAGAAATGAAAAAAGCGGCTATGAGCGGCGAAGTCGACACGATGGTGTCCAATGCTAGAGAAATCAACGGCATAAAATTGATTACCAAGGAGTTTGCGGATTATGACGTTGCAGACTTGCGCAATCTCTCCGACGACATCAAAGCAGCAAATAAGAGCGTGATTATGGTTTTCGCGGCCGTGAACGGGTCAAAGGTGACCATTCTGGTATCGGTAACGGATGACCTTTTAGATAAAGGCTATCACGCAGGCAATATGATCAAACAGATCGCGGCGGCATGCGGCGGGGGCGGCGGCGGAAAAGCCGACATGGCTCAGGCCGGAGCAAAGGATGCGTCGAAAATCAAAGATGCTTTTGCAGTTGCAGAATCTTTAATAAAATGCTAAAATAGAACTGGTAAAAGAAAAAGAAGATGTAGGAAAAGAAAGGGGAGTTTGGAAATGGATAAAAACACAATTATGTTTAATGCGTTTAAGCCGCAGAAAAACAATAAACAGATTTTAGAAGAAGTTTATCGTGCACTGAAAGAAAAAGATTATAATCCGATTGATCAGCTGGTAGGATATCTGATTTCCGGAGATCCTTCCTATATCACCAGTCATCGCAATGCGAGAACCCTGATCAAAGGTGTTGACCGTGATGAACTGATCGCGGAAATGCTTAAAGAATATATCGATGTTGAATGATTTTTTGAAGCGGACCATGCGTCCGCTTCTTTCATATGCTGTGATAGATTTTTAACACTTAGATCCAAGAAACAGCAAGACGATCGAAAAACGAAAAAGACAGGAGCGTAAAAAGTAATGAGAAAAATAGCACTGGATGTTGGCGATAAAACAGTTGGGGTCGCGGTTTCGGATCCTCTGAACATTACCGCGCAGGGGATCCTGACACTGGAACGGGTCGGCATCCGCAAGGATACCGGCAAGATCCTGGATCTGGTAAAAGAATATGGCTGCGATACCATTGTGATCGGTTTGAATAAGAACCTGGACGGTTCCGACAGTATCCAAACCGAAAAGGTTTATGAATTCCGCACGATGCTGGAAAACAAAATGCGTTCTACCGGAATGAAAGGAATCGAAGTGGTCTGGCAGGATGAACGTTTCACGACAGTGATCGCCGAACGCGTTCTGATCGAAGCCGATGTGCGTCGCAAGGACAGAAAAAAAGTGATTGATAAGCAGGCAGCGGTTGTCATTCTGCAAAGTTATCTGGACAGCCTCAGGTAAGAACGACTACTACAAAAAGAATGGAAATGGCGAAGACGAACAGGAGATAAAACAGAGATGAAAGACTTTTTAGAAAGAAAAGATATTGTGATTTCCGTAAAGCGTTACGGGATTGATGCGCTCGGCGCTATGGCGCAGGGTCTGTTCTGTAGTTTGCTGATCGGAACGATTATTAATACATTAGGTACGCAACTGAACATTGGTGTTTTGACGATGACCGTTGTGACCATCAATGAAATTCCATATACTGTAGGTGGCCTGGCTTCGGCGATGAGTGGACCGGCCATGGCTGTTGCTATTGGTTACGCGTTGCATTGCCCACCGCTGGTGCTGTTTTCTTTGATTACGGTCGGCTTTGCGTCCAACGCGCTCGGCGGAGCCGGTGGTCCCCTAGCTGTTCTCTTTGTTGCGATTTTCGCGGCGGAAATCGGAAAAGCGGTCTCCAAAGAAACGAAGATCGATATCCTCGTCACTCCGCTAGTCACCATCGGCATCGGTGTTGCGCTTTCGGCATGGTGGGCGCCTGCGCTCGGTGCGGCAGCCATGAAAGTAGGAAATCTGATCATGTGGGCGACCGATCTGCAGCCGTTCCTGATGGGAATTCTGGTCTCCGTGTTGGTCGGCGTTGCACTGACCTTACCAATCTCCTCGGCAGCCATTTGTGCCGCGCTGCAGCTTACCGGTCTTGCCGGTGGTGCAGCTGTCGCAGGCTGCTGTGCGCAGATGGTAGGATTTGCAGTGATGTCTTTCCGGGAAAATCGCTGGGGCGGCTTGATCTCGCAGGGTCTTGGTACCTCCATGTTGCAGATGGGCAACATTGTGAAAAATCCTCGTATCTGGATCGCACCGACCTTGACTTCGGCGATCACTGGTCCGATCGCGACTTGTGTTTTTCATATGCAAATGAACGGACCGGCGATTTCTTCCGGCATGGGAACCTGTGGTATGGTAGGACCAATCGGCGTTTATACCGGATGGGTCAATGACACTGCTGCGGGATTAAAGGCTGGAATTATTTCTATGGACTGGATCGGACTTGCATTGATTGCCGTCATTCTTCCGGCCGTGATCTGCCCGCTGATCAACTTGTGTCTGCGCAAGATTGGCTGGGTCAACGATGGAGATCTAAAACTGGTCGAGTAATGGAAGCGGTGGCAAGACAAAAGCCGTAAGTCCATCAAGAATACAAAAAACGCGAGGCTTTGCTTTGTATGATGCAGGTGCTCGCGCTTTTTTATGTCAGAAATATGGAAGTGATATTTACGCAACTACGATTTATATGTAGTAGTCATCCTTTGACTGTTTCTTTACAGTCAAAAATGCAGCAATATCCACAATTACCACGAATCCAAGGAATACATACGTCAATCGATCATCTGACATCATCAGGCAGAAATCATAAAAACCGTGGAGAACCACAGGAACAAGAAGCGCAAGTAGTTTGAAGCGTCTTGCTTTGCCACGGTTGCCATTGCTTTCAAAGAATTTTGCGCGGGAGTAGAAGAGACCCATAAATACCGCAAAGGTACAATGTCCCGGAATTGCCAATAAGCCTCTGGAAATCACTACGCCAAAGCCATAATTCATGACGTAAAGAATATTCTCTAAGCCGGCAAAACCCAGTCCAACAAATACAGCGTACACAATGCCATCAAAAGTATAGTTGAAATCCGGACTGTGCCACGTTTTGCGTTTTAGAAAGAAATACTTTGAGCCTTCTTCAGCAATGGCAACAATACCAAAACACAGAATGATATAATAAGTTGTTCGATTCTGTACCTGGACAGCATTCAGAATACCGGAAAAAACATCCTCCAAAACGCTGGCTGGTATACAAGATAGCATACCAGATCCGAATAGCGCCAACAACAGGCCAAATGGTTCTTTGTCAATCTGATCCTGTTTGTAAACGTAAATCATAAGAATGATTGCAGGAAGCAATGCTGCAGCTAAAATAATCTCCATAAATACGAAAACTCCTTCATTTTTTTTGCTTATATATCATCATTATAAACGAAAATGCTGCTAAAAAAAAGGATAATCTTCAAAAAAAGAGAATACCGGGATTCACGGAGGAGATAACAAAAGTTTTCTGATTGATCTATAACTATTCCTAAAATCATAATTTTGGGAATAGTTATTGTCCTGCGGAAGTATTTTGTGAATAAAACAGTCGTGATCAACCCGCAGCTACCGAACCACCGCTTCACCAAAGTGTGTAAAAATGAGGCTCTATTTTGCGTTTTAAGCGATTTTTCTAGCAAACAAATATTATTATATATACACATACCTATTCTCCAAACGTTGAAAAAGCGGGAAAATCATTGCATATGCAATGATTTTCCCGCTTTTTCACATCATTCGTCATAAATTGGAACCTGGATTGTCATGCCGGCATATAATTGATCCGCGCGTATGTCGTTCAGCCTACATAGACTGTAGACCGCTTCGCGTGTGTCCATATCTGCCGGCATATAGGTCTGCGCAATCGACCACAAAGTATCTCCGTACGAAACTTCGATATCTGCGTAATTTTGAATGGTCAAACTATCAGCTGTATTGAAACCTAACGCAAAGTTGCATGCAGTGGTAATCATAAGGATCGTTAATACGACAAATACGGTAAATCTGAATCTGTTCGCAATTCGATAAGTCTTTCTCATTAGGTTTCCGCCCCTTTCAAAACATTTGTTCTTTTTTATAATATAACAGAATAAATGTTCGATGTCAAGCAATTTTGCGAACGAACGTTTAAAAAAGTGCGAACGAATTTTCTTGTTTCTTGTTCGAAATTATTGAATGGTCAAAAGTTCCTTTATCAGCTCCACACACTGGTTCATCTGCCGGATGTTGGCAAATTCGGTCACGCCGTGGTGATTAAAGGTTCCGGTTCCGAGATTCGGGCACGGCGATCCCATGATCACCAGCGGATAAAGCTGCATCAAAAGACTCGCGTGTGGCAGCAGCATCAGACCGAACAAAGGTAACAACAGTGCCAAGGCGGCCGTCCAAGCACCGATCTTATTAAAGATCGTCAGCGAACGGTAACAGCGGAGCAACTGAGCCGGATGGAAAGAAAATCTTTCTGCCGGACGATCCGCGTGTTTACGCGGTTTTACGTCGTTCTGCCCTGTATAATAGCGTGGACCGCTTGCCTGTGGGGTTTCCTGCGAGCCCCGGCCTGCTGCGTTATCTGCCGTCTGCGCCTGTCCTTGATCTTGATCTTGATCTTGATCCTGCGTGATGCCTAAAAGATAGTCGGTCGTCACGCCGAGCGCTTTGCTCAGCGGCATGAGCAGCGTGATCTCCGGATAGCCCTCCCCTGTTTCCCAGCGCGAGATCGTTTTGTTGCTGACATTGATCACTTCTGCGAGCTGCGACTGCGTCAATCCTTTTTCTTTTCGAAGTTTTGCGATCTTTTCAGCAAGATTGTAATCCAAGCATAGCAGAAGGTAAGAGAAAAGCCTAGCTATGCCTTCAAGAACGAGTCTATGAATCATAGACCTGCGGCAAATGTCCTATTTTGCGATCTTTTTGTGCATTTTGTCGAGCCAGGCGTTGATCTTTTTTCGATAAAGCAGACACAATCCGCAGGCAATCACCGCAAGAACCGCCAGAATGATGACCCCGATATAATTTTTGCTTTCCACCATCTTCCCCATCAGCAGGCAACCGATCATGCCGGGCAGTCTGCCGACCGCCGACAGCAGCAGGAACGGCTTAAAGCGCATTTCGGAGGCGCCGGCCGCATAACTGATCATGTCCTTCGGCAGTCCCGGGATCAGATAGAGAAAAAAGACGATCGTATAGGCCTGCCGTGAATTCAGCCGTTCGATATAATAACTCATCCTTTCTTCCCCAAAGAAAAGATGCAGGAAGTCCCGTCCCAGTAGTTTTGCGAGCAGGAATGAAATGCCGGTTCCGATGACAGCCCCAGCCATCGCGTACAAAAGCGCCGGCCAGAATCCGAACAGGTAGCCCGCGGCCATTTGGAACACTTGTCCCGGAATGACGCTGATGACGATCTGCACGATTTGAAATCCGATATAGATCAGGATCGATTGGCTTTTGTACTGATTCAGGAACGCGACGATGGAGTCAATGTTCTGAAAGCCCTTGAGCCATTCCATCTTAAAAAAATACAGATACAGCGGTATGCCGATCACGATCAGCAGCAGAACTGCGATTTTTACGGTGGAAAGTATCAGCTTGCGGGCGTTCAGCTTTTTTTCGGCTTTGAGATTCTCCGCGCCGGTATTCAAGCTCTTTTTTGCTTGCGCTGCCTTTAGATCCAATTCCAGCTTGGCCTGCTCTGCTTTGCGGTTAAATTCTTGTTTCTTTGTTTGTAAGTCCTTGGACTTCCGTTCTCTTTCGTTCTCATCCATTGTTTTGTCCCCTGTATATCTTTGGATCGATTCCCCTGTGATCCGTTTGCCTTTATCCTATCTTCATGTGGCTGGTTTTTAATCTATGATCAGCAAGCCGTCCTTGAGCATGGTGTCCGCGGCTTTGATAACGCCGAATTTGGCATGTTCGTAGGTCAGCCCGCCCTGAAAGTAAGCAATATACGGCTCCCTCATCGGCGCGTCAGCCGAGAGTTCGATCGTAGAGCCCTGTACGAATGCGCCGGCTGCCATGATGACCTGATCTTCATAACCCGGCATGTCTCCCGGTACCGGTGAAACAAAGCTGTCGATCGGCGCTGCTGCCTGGATCCCTTTGCAGAACGAGATCAACTTCGCCGGGTCTTTGAATTTGACAGACTGCACGATATCCGAACGCAGATCCTCGGCTTTTGGAGAAACATCAAAACCAAGCAATTCAAAAGCTTTCCCGCAGAGGATCGCCCCTTTGACCGCCCCATTGGTCACCTTCGG
>DJPG01000138.1:0-1709 GCA_002439735.1 Firmicutes bacterium UBA6418
TTTGCAGCCACCTCAACGCCGTTGAGCGTCATCCTCACGACCTGCTCGGCTGCTTCTCCTGACGAGTAACTCATTTTCCTCTTTCTCCTTTCGCTCGATTTTCTGCTGCTCGATTTGCTCAAGATTCTTACGAACCTGTTCCGACCGATCAGCAATGTCGGAGCACAGCACAATATCCTTCCGGCAGGTTTTCAGCTCTGCGGTCAGCTCCGCGATCCGGGCTCTGGTTGCTTCGGCACTTTGGAAATCTTCTTTTCTTAGGTACCGCTTCAGTTCATTTTTCAGTCCCGTGCGCTGCTGCGTCAAAGCTTCCACCTGCTGTTCCTTTTCGGCCTTATAGCCGGCAAGGGCCTCCACAGTTTCAATTCCTGTTTTGGCAAGGAAATCCGCCTGAGCAATGTATCTGTTGAGCTTTGTCACATCCTCACACAAAAAAGCCGACACCTTTTTTACAGATGCCGGCTTATGCACGATGATGTGAAGCTCATAACAGTAATATAGGTACAGGGCGTAAAGGCCGGTGGCCTTCTTTGCCTTCTCCTTGTATTGGTAATAGGGCGCTTGCGTGTCCTCCGCCACCTCGGGGAAGGGCGTCTTGCGGCGGTAGTTGTTCTGAATCCGCTGCTTGATGGAATCCAGCTCGTAGTATTCACCCAGCTTGTCCAAGCGGAAGTTCTTCCCGCCGTCCACGATCCTTACAATGGGGTGGACCCTCGGCGAGCCCTTCGGTGTCCGGGTAATCACTTCGTAGCCCATTTCCTTCATGACACGCTGGAACTCACGCTCCGTAGTCGAGGCGAGGATCGCCCTGTCAATATCCTCGCGTATTCTGCTGCGCATGGTCGGCTTGCCGTTCTTCTCGGCCAGCCATTCTCCGTAATTGGCTCTGCGGTCGGCAGGGTACTCTATCACGGAAATCTTGGCTTCCCGGCACAGCCGGTCGGATACCTCCCGCATCCGTCTGTAATCCGCCGGTGAGTTGTAGAACTTCTTTCCGTCCACATCGGAAACGGAGTTTATCACAAAGTGGTTGTGATAATGCCCGGTGTTGCAGTGGGTAGCAATCACCACTTGGAAGCGGTCGCCCCACAGCTCTCTGGCAAGGGCGACTCCAATGCTGTGTGCCGTATCTGCATCCACTTCATCTGCCTTAAAGGACTGATAACCGTGATAGCAGGACCTGCCGCCCTCATTATGCATCAGCCGCTTTGTCTCCATGAACTCCTGCGCCGCCGTTTCCTCGCTGTGGAGATTGAGGCAGGTGACATAGGCTCTTTTCTCGGTTTTCATTTCGTCGGCAGCATATTCCACCACACCTTCGATTTCATGAAGCTCCGAGAGTCTTTCCTTGTCATGCGTTTTCTCTGGATTGCGGGCGTAATTGATGACCTTATCCACTCTCCCTTTTATGGGCCAGATTGATGTAACCGCCATTACTGATAATCGGAGGTGTACGCATCAGACACCATTTTCGTGGCGGCTCTGATTTCCTCCAATCCCTTCCGAAACTGCGGCATATCCGGCACATTAGTGGTGTTGAATCTCTTCAAGGTCTGATCCAGATTGTACCCTGCCTGCCGCATGGCCCGAAGCAGCAAGGGAATATCCGCTGGCGGCGCTTCTTTAATTTCCTTGTCTGCCACACTGTGACGAACAAATCCGCCGATGGACAGCCCTGCTTTCTTTGCTTTCTTGGAAAGCACGGACAG
>DJPG01000138.1:1782-3958 GCA_002439735.1 Firmicutes bacterium UBA6418
CAATTTCTTTTTCTCAAAAACACTCATCCTTTCTGTTGGGGTTTCAGGGGCATTGCCCCAGACAAGCGGAATCTGTACGGACAGATTCGTTGCTTGTTAAGACAATGCCACCAACCCCACGGTTCAAATTACTTCGACACTTCTAAGGTACGAAACGCCCTTTGCAGAGAACTGGAACGAAACACTTACACAGGTATTAAGAGGAATATCAGCCAAACCCAAATAGTTCTTTTCGCTCCATGCTGATGTCATGATCTTTCTTCCGTCATCGAAATCAAGGTATGCCAACAGGTTTTTGTTCCTATCCCAGCGTTTACAGGCAATCGTCGCTGCAAAAGTCCCCTCAAAATCAGGGAACTGATATTCACGACCGTCAAAACCGGACTCCACGAACTCCCGCCAGGACAATGCGCGCTTTTCGTTTTCCATATCGTTTTCACCTCCATTCCAAAGTGGCTCCATTTTGGAGCCACCGATTGTTTGAACAAGAAAAAATGGCTCCAAATTGGCGCCATTAAAAGGTTTCAAGAAAATCCAGTATCTCGGTTTCAGATTCTTCTGTTTCGGGATTACGGGCAGCCGGCTCAAAGGGGATAAACGGGGCTTTCTTCAATTCTTCCGAAACGACTTTTCTGATCATCTTTTCCAAATTGGAAAGCTCGCTTGAAGTATTGATCGCGTTGATAACCTCTTTGCCGACAAGTCCATTTCCTTTTTCATGGATGATCTCCCAAGCTTTTCGCTCGGCATCCACATCCATGTTGAAACGCACACTGATTCTCTTGTAACTCATCGCGAATTGCCTTTGCGGGCATTCAGCTCAGCGAGATATTCATACCCCTTCGCCGTAGCGCAGATGTCATCATTGATGGTCACACGGGACTCGTCGTACACACCGAAGTTACGGATCAGGCAGCTGCCGCCGCCGAGAACATACAGCCGCATCAGCTCCGGATTATACTCGTGCTCACGAAGTCTCTGAAAAATTCCCTCCACATAATCGGTGGCCGTGTCGGTAATGGTTTTCAGATAATCCTCCTTGATATCTGCTGTACCGAAGCGGAATACCCGGTTGATAATCGCCTCATCCACGGTGGTGTGATGCGCACGCATGACATTCTCCCGCACGGCCAGCAGGCACTGGTGTGTACCGTATTTCTCCGTAAACATATTCCCGGAAACCGGCTTCTTGTCATTGATGAACATGATGTTCATCGTACCGTTTCCGATATCGCAGATCATGTTGACACCCCGAAAGTCAGAGAGCCGGTCGGCCACCGCCGCAAAGCCCTGGGGAAACACATCCACGCCTACGATCTCCACATGGTAGGAGACATTTCGGAACGAGAAGTCTACGGCTTTGTTCTGCATCAGATAGTCCCTGAACTCGTCCCGCTGACCACTGACCCAAGTAAGAGGAAGACCTGCCGCAATTCTGATTTTGCCGCAGGTCATTTTTCGGATATTCAGTTCCCGCGCGATGGCCGCAAGCGCCAGCACATAGTAGTCCAAATCTTTCGTTTTATCCGCAAGGAACTCCTTGTGTCCTTCACCGATCAGGTAGAACTTGCCTTCAAAGATAAGCAGATTTTCTTTGAACACCGGCTCTCGGTCATAGACGGAGAGATTTGCCGGGAAGCAGCAGTTTGCGGTTTTGATATTGCCGTAGCCGCTGTCGATCCCGATTATGATTACATCGTCGATTATCTTCATGCCATCACCTCCATCAGCGCTCGTGATCCTTTTCGGGCTTATAGGGAACGGCCTTGATCTCCCCGCCGACACGAAAGAAGCGCTCCGGATTCTGAAACTGCTTCGTGTAGCGTTCCAGCTGCTCCCTGTTGAGGGAGCCAAAGTACGGCGTGCTGCAATCGCAGATGAAAAACGGGCCGAAGATAATGTCCATCATCTCCCTGCCTTCCCCGTAAATGGCTCGACAGGGCCGCATGCCGTTGTACTTGCCCTCATCGTTACAGACGATGCAGACCTGCTCCTCAAAGGGATAATAGGGCTCGATCAGCCCGCCGACTACCCTCTGCAAATCGGAAAGCTCCGTCCCGATCTCTGCGACTCTGGCAACCTTGCCCGGTTCACAGAGCACCACTTTGATTTTCTTCTCCTTCAGGGGCTCGGTCATATCCGGGTCAAAATCTACTTCCCGAAAGCCGATACTGTC
>DJPG01000021.1:0-1807 GCA_002439735.1 Firmicutes bacterium UBA6418
CTTTTTCAGTTCGTCCTCCGGCAGGCCAAATGCCTTCTTCGCGCCGGAGAGTTTGTATGCGCTGCGCAGGATAGATGCAAAAATACTCATATAATCATTCCTCCTTGAAAACGATTGGACTTTTGTATGCAGCGATCAGCCAAATGGAAGCAAGAACCGCTGCCTTTGCCCGGGTGGCCGGGGATTTCTGTGTGATGGTCTGCGGTTAGCAGCCTCTAACTGGATTATATCAAAAAGAAGAGGGAAAGTCAATCTGTCTACCTACATCAAAGGAGAATATCACAATGAACCGATCATCCGAAAAAAAGGGACTGACTGCGAAGGATCTTGTGATCGGTATTCATTGGACTATGGCGGCGGGCATATGATTGCTGCTTGACAAGCCGGCAAAAATCAGCGACAATAATAACGATATTTCCACGAAAAGAACAAGCAGAAAATGGATAGAGGATGAAGCAATGGCAAAGATTTTGAAGGGCAGTGAAGCTGCAAAAGCGATCAATGAAAGAACGATCAAGCAGGTCAAGGAACTAAAAGCGGCGGGCGTTACACCGACGCTGGCAATCCTGCGTGTCGGGGAGCGCCCCGATGATATCAGCTACGAAAGGGGCGCGAGGAAGCGCTGCGAGGCCGTCGGCGTTGCGGTTCGGTCGGTTGTTTTGCCGGCGGATATCGCGCAGGAGGATTTTGACCGGGAGCTGACTGCGCTCAACGAGGATCCGCAGGTTCACGGGATCCTGCTGTTCCGCCCGCTTCCGCAGCAGCTGGACAGTGAAAGAGCGCGCAGGATGCTGGCACCGCAGAAGGATGTGGACGGCTGCACGGACGGCTCGCTTGCCGGGGTATTTACGAATACGCCGCAGGGCTTCTGTCCATGTACCGCGCAGGCAGCCATGGAGATCCTCGATCATTATCAGATCGAATGCAAGGGTAAGAACGCAGTCGTGATCGGCAGGAGCCTGGTTGTCGGAAGACCGGCAGCGATGCTGCTGATGCACAAAAACGCGACGCCGACCATTTGCCATACAAAGACCGAGCTTATGCAGGAAATCGTCCGAAAAGCCGATCTCGTGATCGTCTGCGCCGGCAAGACGGAATCCATTGGAAGCGAATATTTTCGTGCCGGACAGACGGTCATCGATGTCGGGATCGGCTGGAACGAAGAAAAGGGAAAGCTCTGCGGCGATGTGGATTTTGACGTGGTGGAGCCGTTGGTGGAGGCGATCACGCCGGTTCCGGGCGGGGTCGGAGCGGTCACGACCAGCGTGTTGGTATCACATGTGGCGGAAGCGGCGCTCCGCAGTCTGAAAGAGCAGGTATAAAAAAACGATATGAAACAGCTTAAAACATTCATCAGCGGCATGATGGCGGGCTTGGCGATCTCACTGGGCGGAACGGTATTTCTTTCGGTCGACAGCAAGATCATCGGTGCGCTCGCGTTCACCGTCGGTCTGTTCTGCGTCTGCACGAGAGGCCTGGCACTCTACACCGGCAGAGTCTGCTATCTGTTTGAAAACGACAGCGCCTATGCGCTGGATCTGCCGATCATCTGGCTCGGCAATCTGGCCGGAACGTTTCTGACCGCGCAGATCCTGCTGCAGACCCGGATCGCGCCGATCCTGCGGGAGAAAGCCGCGGGGCTGTGCGAGACCAAGCTTGCGGATGATCTTCTGAGCATTTTCATCCTCGCGGTCTTCTGCAACATCCTGATCTTCATCGCGGTAGACGGCTTCCGGCAGAATCCGCATGAACTGGGCAAGTATCTGGCGCTGTTCTTCGGCGTTGTGGTATTCATCCTCTGCGGATT
>DJPG01000021.1:1932-10495 GCA_002439735.1 Firmicutes bacterium UBA6418
GGCTGCTTTTGCCGCTGCTGCACCGGTTCGTTTCGCGCGCTTAAATGGAGAGCGACTGATTAGGTTCGTTTCGCGCATCCGGTACCTGTAAATTCTCCGAAATTTTCCGAATATTCCGGGATGTCTTTACGATTTTGCACTTTTATGGTACAATAAAACTCTATCACGAATGTGCAGGGATCCTGCGACATGACAGAAAAAACGAAAGAGGAAACAACATGAATCAGAAACTTACAGGAAAACAATACACGCTGCTTGCATCTATGCTGTTCGGCATGTTCTTCGGTGCGGGCAATTTGATTTTCCCGATCATTTTAGGCGCGAAAGCCGGTGAAAGTCTGGTACCGGCGTTGCTCGGCATGCTGATTACGGCGGTCGGAATGCCGCTTCTGGGTATTGTAGCGCTCGGCGTTTCCAGAAGCAGCGGGCTGATGCAGATGTCCGGCAGAGTTGCCAAATGGTACGGATATTTCTTTACCTGCGCGCTCTACCTGACGATCGGGCCGTTCTTTGCGATTCCGCGCTGCGCGGCGACTTCCTTCACCATGGGCATTGCGCCGCTTCTCAGCGGCAGCCATACGGTGCCGCAGGCGATTTTTACCACATTATTCTTTGCGGCGGTTTTATTCTTCGCGCTGCGTCCAAACAATATCATGAATTCTATCGGAAAATATCTGAATCCGATTTTCCTGATCTGCTTGGGAATTCTGGTGGTTGCGGCGCTCATCCATCCGATTCAGAGTGTGGGTTCCGTCGCGGCGAGCGGATCCTATGCGCAAAGCGCGTTTTCCACAGGATTTTTGCAGGGCTATGATACGCTGGACGCGTTGGCGTCTCTGGCTTTTGGCATTATCGTTGTCAATGCGATCAAAGAAATGGGCGTGAAAGAGCCGGGCGCAATCGCGGCGAATACTATCAAGTCCGGTGTTTTCAGCATGATCCTGATGACGGTGATCTACGCATTGATCGCAGTTGTCGGCGCGCAGAGCTATGGCTTATACGCCGACCAGCTAAGTGAATCTTCGTTCAATGGCGGCAATGCCTTTGCAATTGTCGCGCAGCATTACCTCGGCAAGGCAGGCATGATCGTGTTAGCTTTGACGGTGACCTTCTGCTGCATGAAGACGGCGCTCGGTCTGGTAACCGCCTGCGCGGACACGTTCAGCGCGATCTTCCCACATTCCCTGAGCTATCGCAATTGGGCGATCGTGTTTACGGCATTTTCGCTGCTGGTATCCAACATCGGCCTGTCGAAGATCATTTCGTTCTCGGCGCCGGTGCTGTATTTCCTGTACCCGTTGGCGATCGTGCTGATCCTGCTCAATATTTTCGGAAAATATTTTAATTACGCGCGTCCGGTCTTTGTCTGCGCGATCGGGTTTACCATGGTCGCGGCAGTCTTTGACCTGCTCAAGGTCGCGGGACTCGCACAGGGTGTTGTGGAATGGGTCGGAACCTGGCTGCCGTTCTACTCCCTGGGTCTGGGCTGGATCGTACCGGGTGCGATCGGTACGGTGGTCGGCCTCGTGATCGCCAAGACAGGCAAGAAAACGGCATAGCTTACGAACAGAAAAGAGATAAGACGGTGTCACTGACAAAGTTCTGCGTTCCGTAGAGAACCAGAAGGTCGGTGATGCCGTTTTGTTTTGCATAGTCCATGAGATCGCCGCGCCAGAAACGCAGGTCCAATACGCGTACTTCTTCGAACTGTTCACTCGGAAACTGCGCGAAGGTGTTGCCGTAAGAATCCTTGATCAGCAGGAGTTTGCCGCTGCCTGCCGCGCCGCTGCCCTTGATGACGGTTTCCGCCTGGTTGGAGTTGAGGAATACGGCATATTGGTCGCTGCCGCTGAGGTATTTGCGCGCGTAAAGGCTGCTTCCCTGCATTTTGCCGTCATTATAGCTGACCCTGCGGTTCGCGTGCAGGTACCAGGCGGTGATGCGGTCTGCCGGAACGCCGTGCAGCGGCACCTTGTTCCAGGTCGTGCCGCGGAAGTTGTCGCAGAGTGTTTCCTTGGACCAATCTGCCTGTGGGATGATCTCGCCCCGGCGGCCGAGGGCCTGCATCCACGCGGCGTAGGCGTAATAAGCGCCGAGACTCGTCCAGTGGTGGTCGGTGCGGTAGTAGATATCTTCATCTGTGTGCGCGGACAGGACCTTGGCAAGGTCGATCGCGCTGACGCCTTGCGCCTGCAGGGCGGTCAGGATGGTCTCGTAGTCTGCGGCAGAGGCGAACGGCGGCAGTTTGTCCGTGAGCATCTGTGCCGCGACCGGTACCAGGATGGTCTGCATGCGGATGTGGTTCTTGGCGGCGGCCGCCTGGAGGCTTGCAAGGGCGGCCGTGTTGATGCGGAGCTGCTTTGCGTCATAGCTGCTGAACTTATCCATGAGATAATGGTCCTTGCCGATATAGACGCCGCCGGATTCCCGCTTGCCGACAGCCAGCTCCGCATAGGTCTTGAGGGTGATCCAGCGGTCACGCAGCGGGATCTGATCGGTCAGATAATCTTCCAGACTGTCTGCGAAATCACCTGAAAAAATATCCTCGATGTCGGGGATCGGCAGCTGCGTGAGGTTCCGCTTTTCACGCTCGGAATAGTAGTGATCCGGCGTCAGTGGGCCCACCAGTGCGGAAACTGCCAGCAGCAGGCAGGCGAAAACAGTGATGACGCGAGCTTTGGTATTTTTTGTATGGTTCATTTCCATTCACCTTCATTTCAATTTTCTACCCTTGATTCGATTTGCTTTTCTTGTACTTCTTGATTTCCGGACTGCCTGTGTGTCTCCGTTCGCATTCCATATCCGCGGCAAATTCTAAAAGCGGAAGTACAGGAACGGGTTGTAGGAACCGCTGACCAGATAGGCCATGCTGAGCAGCACCAGACACAGCATGCCGCTGCATTCGAGCAGGGTCTGCAGGCGGACGCTGCCAAGCAGCGGGCTGCGCGGCGGCCTTGGCAGAGCGGATGCGGCAGCAGTGGCTGACGCCGGGCCGCAGATGCGTTGATACAGGCGGTGCCCGAATGGCGTGGCGGCCAAAGCGCAGAGCAGCAGCATCGGCAGATAGCTGACCAACAGGTAGAGCGCGCTTTGGTCACAGAAAGTACCACTGCCGAGCATGGCGCGGATCCATACGGTCCCTTGCGCGATGTTTTCAAAGCCGAAGATCGGCCAGCTGAAGCTGATCAGAAACAGGGCGTACAGATGGCGCAGAGCCTGCGGCAGCTTTGCGGTCAAGCGCAGCAGGCACAGCTTTTCCAGGATCAGCAGGACGCCAAAATAGACGCCCCAGAGCACGAAATTCCAGCTGGCACCGTGCCAGAAGCCGGTGAGCAGCCAGACGACTGCGATGTTGCGCAGCTGTTTGGCAAGGCCGCAGCGGCTGCCGCCGAGCGGGATGTAGACATAGTCGCGGAACCAGCTGCTCATCGAGATATGCCAGCGTCGCCAAAAATCCGTAATGCTGTTTGCGATAAACGGATAGTTGAAGTTTTCCGGGAAGTGAAAGCCGAGCATGCGTCCGAGACCGACCGCCATATCGGAATAACCGGAAAAATCAAAGTAGATCTGGAATCCGTAGGCGATCGCGCCCAGCCAGGCGGTGAGCATAGTCGGCGCAGCTTGTGCGGAGGCTGCTTCCCAGAGGAGGCCGATGTTGTTGGCGAGCAGGATCTTCTTGGCGAGTCCGCAGACGAAGCGGCGGATACCTTCCGCAAACAGATCCGGCGTGTGATCGCGGTGTTCCAGTTCTTCGGCAACGGTCTGATAACGGACGATGGGGCCGGCGATCAGCTGCGGGAAGAGTGTGACGTAGGCGGCGAAATCCAGCAGATTTTTTTGTGCTTTGACTTCGCCGCGGTAGACGTCGATCGTATAGCTCATCGTCTGGAACGTATAGAACGAAATGCCGATCGGCAGCGGCAGATTCGGCTGCGGAAGATCAGCGCCGAGCAGGCTGTTTAACGTGGCGATCAGAAAATCACTGTATTTGAACACACAGAGAAGGCCGAGGTTGCCGCAGAGCGAGATCAGCAGCGGGATGCGCGCCTTGCTCCGCGCGGCCGCCTCCTGCGCGCGAAAATGTTCGACCGCGCGGCCGCAGCCGTAGTCAAGCAGGGTCGAAAAGATCATCAGCACGACGTAGACCGGTTCGCCCCAAGCGTAGAACAGCAGACTCGTCAGCAGCAGGACGAGATTTTTTCCTTGCCACGGTACGAGGAAATAGATCAGCAGGCACAGCGGCAGGAAGACTTGTAAGAATGTCAAACTGGAAAATATCATATCGAAGAATCCCCTTTTAAAGCTTGTTGTGTAAGGGCGGCCGCAAACGTTTACCTCTGCGGCTGCCCCCAAAATACGATCCGGTTATTGTGCGGATTCTGCAAGCTCGCGCATATCAAATGTATTTTTGCTGCCGCTGTCTTTCGGGATCTTGATCTTGTTCTTCGCACTGCCGAAGACTTTTTTCCAGGCTTTGTCGATCTTCTTTCCTTCTTTGGCCGCGAATTTTGCCTGTGCTTCGGCACTGTCGTTGTAATCCGGCTGCTGACCTTCGATGATCAAGGCAACATAGTTGCCGTTCACATACAGGCGTGCCTGCAGGACTCTTTGCAGATCCATATTGTACATTCTGTTGTAATCCAAAATCTGCTCATAACCTTTTTGCAGCTTTGCGGCAGCTTTCTTGGCATAGCCTTTTTTGACCTTTAATACGATGATGCAGTCGGAGTTCAGGCTGGAGTTGGAGTTGGTCTCCGCGGCCCAGCTGACGACCTTTTTCATGTTCAGCCCCCAGTAGGTTTTCATGCGTTCTTTGGTTTCCTTTTGGTCGCTGGTGTAACTCTTGCCGAGACTCTTTTTGATGGATTTGAGCACCTGTTTTGCGGTTGGGTTCTTCTTCTTGCTGGCGGCTTTCGCAGTTGTTGTCTTCTTGCTTACGGTGCCTGTTTTGGCTGAGGCCTTATCGGTACTGGCCTTGTTTGCTGCTTTGGCGGCAGTGTCCTTAGCGGTAAGCGCGGCGATTTCGAGAGCGTCGTCTGTTGTCTGCGTGTTTTGTGAGACTTGCGACTGAGACGGAGCCGGAGCGATGACCAGCGGCGCGTTATCTTCCGGATCTGTCGTGTTTGCATAAGCAAAGCAGGAAGCACCGAAAGCGGTGGTCACAAAGAGGGATAAACTCAGCATGGAAATCAGTAATTTCTTTTTCATTTTTGTATTCTCCTTATCGTATTTCAATTTGTCTTTTATCCGGAAAGCGGGCAGCGGGCAGGCGGCTGTCGTACGCACAGCCTGTGAGATCGCGGACCTGTCCGTGCCGTTCCATAGATTCAGACGAGGCAGGGGCGTGAAATGTCGGGAAAAAATCAAAAATTTTTTTTTGGGGGGGTGCGGAAGCAAGTGTGATCTTCGGGGACATCGGATCATGCCGAAAATTGTCGAAAAAAGACGAGGCTTACGGAATGATGTTCAGGATAGCAAAAAAACGACAGCAGAAAGCGTTAAAAAAACGATTGGGAACAGAACAGTCCCAATCGTTTGCGATCATACGGCACGTGTATCCGTGATCTGGAAGACACCGGTTTGCGCGGATTTAATTTTGCGCAGTGAGAGTCTGCAGCAGTGTGCAGATGGCATCTTCAGCTGCGCCGTCTTCGTTCAGCAGGCAATAGGAAACGCCGGCCGTCTGCCAGAAAGCGCGCCAGATGCCGGGAGCGTCTGCATCGGCAGAGGCTCCCGAGCCGGAGGCAGCAGCGAGGTCAGAGTCATCGGCGGCGCTTGTATCAGCGCCGGATGGTGTGTCATCCTCGACAATGCAGAGCCATTCCAGGATGACAGTGGTCTCTTTGCCGTCTGCGTTCGGCAGGGTGAACGTCCGGCTTTCCTGCACGTCACCGTTGACGCCGGAAAGGTCGGTATCGGTTCGCGCGGCAAGGTAGATATAGGTATGACTGTCCAGTGTGAAGTCAACGCGCGCGGTGGTTTCATAAGCGATGCAGTAGGAAACCTCCGATGCGCCTTCCGGTGCTGTGATCGAGAGCTTTAGATCCGCAAAATCTTCCGGGCCGTCTACATCGACAAACGGGGACGGATTTTGCACAGAGGAGTCTCCGCCTTGCGGCGGTTCTTGTGCAGGTGGCGTATGTGTTTCATCATCTTCGGCAGGAGGAGCTTGCGTTTCGTCATCTTCGGCAGACGGCTGCCGGGTATGTGTATCGCTGCCGGGATCGGATGGTCGGGCATTGCCATCCGGTGTTTCCGGATCAGGCTGTGTGACGATCGGCGACTCCGTCGAAACCGGCGGTACGACCGGAGGCGTGGCTGTATGCTCCGGCAGCAGGAGTCCGGCACAGAGGACAAGCACAAGGCAGGCAGCGAGGCTCAGATAGCGGCGCCATTTGCGGTGAGCAGCGCTGCGGATCGGCGTGGCGGCAGATGTCTGGTTCGCAGCTGAAAAGTCAGGCGTTTGGTTTGTCGCCGATGCGGCATGTGCGGCTGTGTCCGGTAGCTGCACGCCCTTTGCGGCAGCTTTTTTGAGGATATTTTGATACATGCGTGTTTCGGCGCCGGGCTCCGGTTCGATCTCTGTGAGCGCGGCGCGGATGGCTGCCGCGATCTCCGGGTCGGCTTCCTGCGCGAGCAGTTCAAACTCTGCGGAATCCGGCAGGGTCTGCGTTTTTTTATCCGTGTCTTTGCTCATGTATCTTCACCTCCTATCAATTCTTTGAGTTTGCTGCGCGCGTCGCGCAGCTGGTTGCGGATTGTCGATGCGGGTCGGTGCAGCATCGACGCGATCTCGTCAGTTTGGTAGCCGTCGTAGTAATAGAGCCAGACGACTTCCTTGTATTTTTCCGGCAGCGACAGGATTTGCGTGCGCAGGAGCTGCCGCTCAAGAGCCGCCTCCGGCGTATCAAAGTGCGCGGAAACACCGACAGTACTGACCGCGCCGCCGGAGTCAGGGCCGCCGCCTCCGGTCAGGCAGGGCGGCGGCGGGGCGGCGCTGCAACCTGCAGCGAGATCCTCATAACCAGGCACGCTGCGGCTGCCGTCAGCATCGTCATTTTCGGACGATGCCGGCAGCGGCACGACTTTTTGGTTCCACCAGCTTTTGAGCCTGTCCTTGCAGAGATTCATCGCCGTGGTCGTGAGCCAGGCGCGCTCATGCCGCTCATTTTCAAAGTCGACCTCGGCCGTCATGGCACGGACAAACACGTCCTCGGTGCAGTCTTCTGCGTCCTGCTGATTTTTCATAAATGCGTAACAGACGCGATAGATCGCCTGCACATGCCGTTTGTAAAATGCCTCGAAATCTTCGCTTGTATGCAGAAACGATTTCAGCATGCAAGCCACCTCCTATCTTCTATACGACGCAGCCGTCCGATTTGTCGGCCGCTCGCAGGAAATGACGAAAAAAATCATCAAAGGAATATACGTACAAAGAAAAGAGCCGGATGCACGACCGACAGCAGCTGATGCTATCGCCGCACATCGCAGCCCTTCCTGCATTGCGTTTTTTGTTTTGTGCTGACATATTCCGGCATGGCCCGATTTTCAGGCTGTGCCGAGCCGTTTCGATTTCACGGGTCGATTAGGAATTACAGCGTGTTCGATGCGTTCAGCACGTTTTTGATCTTGTGCTGTACCATAGCCTGGATGGCATCTCTGCCCGGCCCGAGGTATTTACGCGGGTCGAATTCCGCCGGATTTTCAGCTAGGAATTTGCGAACTTCCGCGGTCATGGCAAGACGCAGGTCGGTATCGATGTTGACCTTGCAGATACCATACTTGGCGGCTTCGGTGATCATGGCTTCCGGCACGCCCTGCGCGCCCGGGATATTGCCGCCGTACTGGTTGCACTTATCGACGAATTCCTTGAGAACCGTGGAGGCGCCGTGCAGCACGAGCGGGGTGTGCGGGATCAGTTTGTGGATGGTCTTGAGGCGTTCAAAGTCCAGATACGGCTCACCTTTGAACTTGTATGCGCCGTGGCTGGTACCGATGGCGATCGCCAGCGAGTCTACGCCGGTTCTTTCTACGAATTCTGCGGCCTCGTCCGGGTCGGTGAAGGTCGCGGAACGCGCGTCGACTTTGACGTTGTCTTCCACACCTGCCAGCTTGCCGAGTTCCGCCTCAACGACGACGCCGTGGGCATGCGCATATTCGACAACTTTCTTGGTGATGCGGATGTTTTCTTCAAATTCATGCTTGGAGCCGTCGATCATAACAGAACTAAAGCCGTCGTCCACGCACTTTTTGCAGATGTCGAAATCTTCGCCGTGGTCCAGGTGGAGCGCGATGTCCAGTCCGGTGTCGAGGATGGCTGCTTCCACGAGCTTCAAAAGGTAAGCGGGCTTGGCGTATTTGCGCGCACCTGCGGATACCTGCAGGATCAGCGGGGACTGCTCGATCTTCGCTGCCTCCACGATGCCCTGAATGATTTCCATATTATTTACATTAAACGCGCCGATCGCGTAGTCTGATGTCAGCGCCTTGGCGAACATGTCTTTGGTTGTTACGAGTGCCATAGTTTCCTCCTGAAAGTTTGTTCTTGTGATTTAAGTACATT
>DJPG01000021.1:10595-25391 GCA_002439735.1 Firmicutes bacterium UBA6418
CATCGAAAAAAAAGCACGAAATTGCAGTCTTCGGGAAAATATTTTCTTAAGAAAATCTGCCGCCGCAGGGATCTCATTCTGCGCTTGTGTCTCCGAAGCGTCCGAGCAGCGAGCCGAGCATATCCATCATGCCGCCAAGATCCGGCAGTGCGGAGGTGTTGATGAGTTCTGCGGGCTCTGGCAGTTTCGGCGGGTTGACCGCCATCTGTCCGAGGCGGTCAACCTTGCCCATGACTTCTGTCATACGATGCAGATCGCCGATCAGACGTACCGGTTCCGGCATGCGCAGCCGCCGCGGCGGCCGTCCCGGCGGCAGCGCAGAGTTTGGTGCTTGGACAAAGCCCTGCGCGGGATAGGGGCCTTGCGCGTCACGGAATTCGGCGAACAGCACCAGCAGCACCAGCAAGATGAGAATATCGGAATTTCGGTTCATAATTATGTACCCCTCGGATTCAGTCTCTTTCTCGATTATCATATGAAAATTTCGCGCGCTTGGTGCATAAATTGTTAGCAGGGTGCAGGCGGAGGGATGCATGTCGGCAGGCAGGTTCCACAAGGAGTACGGAACATGCCGCGGATCTGCATAGCAGCCGCTGCACATCGGAAAGAAAGGAGAATGACAGATGGATATGAATGAAAAGATGGCGCGGGAAATCGCGCAGCAGCTCGGTATCGGCGGAGGCGGCGCAAGGGCTGATCAGGATGCGATCCGCAGACTGGAGGGCAAGAGCGACGCCGAACTCATGCAGGAGCTTGCGCGGCTGCAGAGCCAGCTGGCTGCAAACAATATCGGTCCCGCGCAGCAGAAAGCACTGGTCAAGAGCCTGATGCCGATGATGAAAGAGCCGCAGCGCCAACGGCTGCAGAAGATCCTGAGCATGCTGGGCGAGTAGGCGCGCCGCCCTGCGGCAAAAAACGCGACAGCCGCGTGGGTGTTGGCACATACATGGTCCAACGGAGTCCAACGCGGCAGTCGCTTATGAACGGAAAAAATTTACAGATAATTCCGCGTGTCCGTATGATTATAGTTCCAATGCAGTTTTCAATCCATCCTGTAAAACTTTAGAGAGACTGAGATTCTTTCGTTCTGCCTCTTCTGCAAGCCAGGCGGGAATGGATACTGTTTTTCGTACGCCTTTGACATTGCGGTAATATCGGCCAAGATCCGCTGCGACATAGCTTGCAAATATGTGCACATTGCCGTCTTGTATGAGCGTGGACGGCTCCGGCAGAGGGAGTCCTCGCTCGATCAGACTGGTCAGATACAAACCAAGTGCCTCCTGCGCAGCTTCCATTGTTTCTGCAAGGGTTGCACCGCAAGTACTGCAGTCCTCTAAATCAGGGAATTCTACCCAATAACCGTCTTCCTGATGAAAAATTGCAGGATATACTTTTAGCATTGCCTATGCTCCTTTCATAAGGTCTCCTACCAGTGCATGACTTAATTTACGTAATGTCAACAAACCGTTTGCAAAATGTAAATTGAAAAATATGGTAAATCCTATCATGCACGAAAGAAAAGTCGAAAGATGTAAAAACATGTAAGCGGCATAGCACAAAAAAACGGGCGGCACTTGCCGCCCGCAGGGTTTACAAATAAATCCGTCGGAAAATTCAGCTCCAATTCATCTTCTTGGCGATATCGGCTTTGGTAGAGCCTTTCTCAAACGTGAAAGAGCCACCTCTGACTTTTTCATCGTCGAGGCCGGTATCCTTACAGATCTGCTGATATTCCGCATAGTCCTTGAATAATCCCGCATCAACCAGGCACTGGATCGCCGCGGTTGCCGTGTTCCCCGTAACATCGACTTCCACGTCGCGCGTCAGCGTGCCTGCCATCCAAAGCTGCGTTGTGCCTTGCGCGTCGGAACCTGTGCCGTTTCCGTCACTGCTGCTGTCACCGGTCTGGCCGTCTGTGATGCTGGTGTCGTTGCCGCCGGTGGTATTATCACCTGCGTTGCCTCCGGCAGACGGATCCTCGGTATTTTTAGGATCGTCGGCTGGTGTCTCAATCCGGTCATCGTTATGGATGAGTTGCTTCGGATACTGCAGGATGACATCCATTCTCCAGGCAATGATGGCGGCGGCCACAACTAAGATCAGCACCGCGATCAAGATATCATTTTTATCGTATAAAAAATCTTTGAACTTTTTCATAATCTTTCCTCCATGCTTGTCCGTCACGCGCGGAACGCGCCCCCTCCTGTGTATGCGCAAGGTGCGCACAAGGTGTGTGCATATATTTTAGCAGATTTAGACTTTTTTCTCAAGGGATTTTAGTGTATAATAGACGCATGATTAAAATTACCATTACCGAGAATCAGGGAAATCAGCGGCTGGATCGCTTTTTGAAAAAATATTTTGACCGGGCGCCGCTCAGTCATATCTATAAACTCATTCGCAAGGACGTCAAGGTCAACGGCAAGCGGCAGAAGGAAGACGCCATGCTTGCGGCAGGCGACGAGTTGACCGTTTACCTTTCGGAGGCAGACGCCAAGGCACTGCAGACGGTGAAAAAACACGTCAGGGCCAAGCGGCAGTTTCGGATTGCCTATGAGGATGAGAATCTTTTGGTGTGCGAAAAACCGTTCGGGCTCCTGACGCACGGTGACCATACGGAAAAGAAAAATCACCTTGCCAATCAGGTGGTAGACTATCTGATTCAGACCGGAGCCTACCAGCCGCGGCTGGAAAAAACCTTTACCCCGGCACCGGCCAATCGGCTGGATCGTAACACGACCGGACTGGTGATCTTCGGCAAGAACGCGCAGGCTCTGCAGGAACTGAACCAGATGATCCGAACCAAGGACGCGGTGCGCAAGCTGTATCTGACGATCGTTTGCGGCAAGCTGGAAAAATCCATGCGCATGCGGGCAAAGATGACGAAAAATGAACAGAAGAACACCGTGCGGGTGCTTGCGGAGGATGCTGACGAGGGAAAGATCATGGAAACCGTGGTTCGGCCGATGCGCAGTGCGCAGTACCAGGGCCGATGGTTTACGCTGGTCGAAGTGGAGATCATCACCGGCAGGACACATCAGATTCGCGCACATCTGGCGCAGGCTGGATTCCCGGTCATCGGTGATGTGAAGTACGGCGACCGCGCAGATAATCGTTTCGTGCAGGATCGTTTCGGCTTGTCGACGCAGCTTCTGCATGCGTACAAGCTGGTGTTCACGCGGCAGGAGCCGGAGGCGCAGACATCGGAAGCGGAAATGCCAAGCGCTGCCGGACAAGCAGCGGTACAGCCGCGTGAGGCAGAGCCTGCGGGCGGCAGTCTGCTGGCCTATCTGGCGGGTAAGACGATTACCGCGGAGCTGCCGCCGGATTTTGCCCGTATCAAATGGCGTATTTTTGGAAATGATAAAGAGGAGATAGAGAGAAGATGAAAAATTTGTTGGAGTGGGTCAAGGATATTTTGCTGGCTGTCGTGATTGCGGCGGTGATCCTGGTGTTTTTCAAGCCGATCATCGTGCAGCAGCAGTCCATGGAACCGAATTTTCACGCAGGGGACTATCTGATTACGAGCAGACAGGCATACCGGCTGTTCGGCGATCCGCAGCGCGGTGATGTCATCGTGTTCAAATCCGAGCTGCTGGATGAAAACGAAAAGCCGAAGAACCTGATCAAGCGCATCATCGCTCTGCCTGGTGAGACGATCGAGATCAAGGACGGCGAGGTCTACATCGACGGTCAGATGCTGCAGGAAGACTATCTGCCGGGCACCGCGATCTCCGGCGAAATGGATGCATTGACCGTACCGGAGGGTCAGCTCTTTGTGATGGGTGACAACCGCGAATACAGCGAGGACAGCCGTTCGCCGCGTGTCGGCACCATTGAGCAGTCAACCATTGTCGGCAAGGTTATCATCCGGCTCTATCCGTTCAACAGCATCAAGACGTTCAAGGGCGTTGACTACGAGGCATAGCATCGGATACCGCTTCGCAGACCGGGTCGCTTGAGCGCGAAAGGGCAGACGCGGCACGCTGTCCCAACGATACAGCGGCGATAGCAAGCAGGTCTGCAGATGATGCGGAGAGGATTGCAATATGGGAAAATGGATGCTGCGGATCTTGGCGGCATTGCTGGGCTTTGGACTTGCGCTGGGGATGTTCTGCAGCTTTGCGCTGGTGCGTGTGGAGGGCAGCGATATGCTGCCGACACTGGAGCCGGGCGAGCATGTATGGATCAACAAATGGAAAAAGGACGATCTTGCGGTCGGTGATCTGGTGCTTTACAAAGCGCCGTACTACGAGATCGACGGCGCGCAGTACCCGCTGCGGCGGGTGGTCGGCATCCGCGAGGGCTGGATCAAGGTCGGCTGCGATGCGGATCTGGTGCTGGACGGCACGCAGATGATCCCGGCGGAATATGTGGTCGGTACGGCGATCGGCGTCGATTGACGCGGAGATTTCCTCAAGCGAACCGAAAGAGCGAGCAGAAGAGATTTTACTAAGAGAGGCGGAAACGCAGGCAGAAGCTGTTTCCACAAGCGAATGAAAGCAAATGAAAGACGAAAAAGAAGGGGGAAGGATCATGGGTAAGAAGGAACGTAAGCTGGTGGCGAACAACAAAAAGGCCTACCACGACTATTTTATAGAAGAAACGTATGAGGCGGGCATTGTGCTGACGGGAACCGAGATCAAGTCGGTGCGTCAGGGTAAGGTCAGCATCAAGGAGAGTTACGCGCGGATCAAAGACGGCGAGATGATGCTTTACGGGATGAACATCAGCCCGTACGAGCAAGGCAATCGCTTCAACGCCGATCCGATGCGCGACCGCAAGCTGCTGCTGCACAAGCAGGAGATCCGTAAGCTCATCGGGCAGACGACGCTCAAGGGTCTGACGATCGTGCCGCTCAAGATGTACATAAACGAGGACGGCTTGGCCAAAGTGGAGATCGGGCTGGCGCGCGGCAAGAAGAACTACGATAAGCGTGAGGACATCGCTAGGCGCGACGCAAAGCGCGATATCGACCGCCGCATGAAAAACCGTTGAGGTTTTTGCTCCGTGCTGTAACCTTTTGGGTCGTAAAACGGAGTTATAGATGAAAGGGCATTTTGCGATTGACATTTTGGGGAAAGTGTCATACACTAGTATCATCGCAAACGTGAGCAGCAGAGCGGCCTGTGCAGACAGAGACTGCAGGCGGTGATGCGCAAGCTGCAAAGCGACGCGAATTTCGGGGGTGTAAAGGTTTCGACGGGGGTGTAGAAGCCGGATAAGCGAGCGGTAGTTGGCTCAGACTACCTTAAAAGGGGCCCGTTAAAAATAAACGCTAAAAAGAACAACAATTTCGCATTAGCAGCATAGTCTGCAGCGCCTAAGGCGCACGCGCGTCGGCCATGGTTCACCCGTAGGCCATGATACCGGCGTCGACTATACGGGAAAACTTGCTGAGAGTTCTCGGTATCAGCAGGGAACAACGAGATAGCGGAAGCGGAAGCTTGTTAATGGGCGTCCGCCGATGCGAAATACCAAATCATTAACTGCGCTCGGAGAAATTCCTGTGGAAATGCTTTCGGACATGGGTTCGACTCCCATCATCTCCACCACAACCAGGCTCGGAATACGAAACGTGTTCCGGGCTTTTGTAATGTTTGAAAACAACAGGGTTTATACCGAAAAGAAAAGAACCGAAAGTCGCAAAGGGCGGCGGTGCATGCCGATTTTGCAAAAACCGGGCAAAAAGCGGCGCGAAAAAGCAAGATGTAAAAAAGTTGGAATTGCCAAGAGCGTTTGGCGAGGGTTGGGGTGCGGTATCGGCGCCATCCGGGGATCCGCAGGTAACTGCAAGTGAAAAAAATTATGTTTTTTCACATATTTTTTGAAAAAAAGCATTGACAATGCACAAAACGAGTGATAAACTCCGTATATAAATTGAATCACGTAAACCTTTGAGGGAGAAGTAAAACTAGTTTACGGTCTCACAGCGAACCCGGGACGGTGAAAGCCGGGCAGATGCAGGATTAGAATAATGGGCTCCTGAGGGCGAGGGGAAAGTACGAATGCTGTGTGCAAGCCGCGGGCAGTCTGCGAGAACGGCAGGCCGGGGACTGGTGGAAACGCAAGCCGTATGAGTATCTGAGACGAGACTCCTGCGTCAGTGGAGAGGAGTGTGACGGCACTCTGCAGAGAGGATTTTCCGGCAGATGCTTCCGCGCATGACCGTGTCAGACAAAGGACAGACGGCGGCAGGTGAGCAGGAGCGGGAGAGTCAAACAAGGTGGCACCGCAGGTTATAGCCTGTCCTTGAGTTCAAGGACAGGTTTTTTGTTTTTGCACGTGGCGGTAAGGTCAGCCGGCACCTGCAGACGGGCAGGAAGCCAAAAGCAGAGAACACTTCAATGATTTCTTAAGAAGCAGGGCAGCTGCGGACATGCGGCACCCGGCAAAGAATTGATTGAAAAGGAGAAACAAAAATGAAACAGGCAATGAAAAAGGTATTGACAGTCGTTATGGGATTGGTTATGACCGCGGCGCTGCTGACAGGCTGCGGCAGCAACGGCGATCAGGGGCAGGAGGCATCCGACAAGACATTCAAAGTCGGCATCCTGCAGCTGATGGAACATCCGTCACTAAATACGATCCGGGAAAGCATCATTGAAGGACTTGCGGACGCAGGCTATGTAGAAGGTGAAAACCTGGAGATTGATTACAAGAACGGTCAGAACGATATGACTAACATGAAGACCATCGCGCAGACCTTCGTATCCGGCGGCTGTGACGTGATCGTCGCGATCGCGACCCCGGCAGCGCAGGCAGTCATGAGCGAAACGACGGAGATTCCGATCATTTTCGCGGCCGTTACCGATCCGGTCGGCGCCGGTCTGGTAGAGGATCTGAACAATCCGGGCGGCAATGTCAGCGGCACCTCCGATGAAGTGTCTGCCGAAGCGATCATGAACCTTGCCAAGGAGATCACGCCGGACTTCAAAACCATCGGCGCGCTTTACAGCACCGGCGAAGACAACTCGGAATCTGTCATCAAGGGCTTAAAGGAGTATGCGGCTGCCAACGGTTATGAGGTGGTAGAGTCCACCGTGACCAACACCAGCGAAGTACAGCAGGCGGCACAGTATCTGGCAGACAAGGTAGACATTGTTTACTCCCCGATTGACAACACCGTCGCATCCTCGATGGCAGTGGCAACCGAAGTTTTCAACAATGCAAAGATTCCGTTCTATGTCAGCGCAGACTCCATGGTCAAGGATGGCGGTCTTGCAACCTATGGGATTAACTACACAGTCCTTGGCAAAGAAACCGGTAAGATGGTAGCAGAGATTTTCGGCGGCGCGGACGTATCCACGATGGCAGTTGTGAAGATGAGCGACATGGATATTTATGTCAATACCAAGACCGCGAAAGCGATCGGCGTCGAGATTCCACAAAGCGTGATGGAAAAGGCGACCGTGATGGAATAGTCGATGACGAGGACACGGAGAAAAAGAACAAAACAGAAAATTTCCCCGGAGAAATCGGGGAAATAAAAAAGGAGAAATCATCATGATGACATTCGGTGCCCTTCTGGGCTCGCTGGAGCTAGGCATGATCTATGCAGTCCTGGCTCTGGGGGTATTCTTATCCTTTCGAACGTTAAATATGCCGGATTTGACGGTGGACGGCTCCATCGTCACCGGCATGGCAATATCCGCAGTCATCTGCGCAGGAGGCGGCAATCCGTTTCTTGCGCTTCTTGGCGCTTTCGCCGGCGGTGCGCTGGCAGGGCTGCTGACGGGATTTTTACATACCAAACTCAAGATCCAGGCCATTCTGGCAGGCATTCTGGTGATGATGGCATCCTATTCGGTGAACCTGCGCATCATGGGAAAAACTCCGAACATTCCATTAACGAAGGCAGAAACCATTTACAAGATCGCGGATCGGTTGCTGCCGGTGCAGTATGCAGGCATTGTACTGAATCTGGTTTTGCTGGTGGTCATCATCACGGTGTTGTATCTGTTCCTGCAGACCAGGCTCGGTTTTGTGTTTCGCGCGACTGGTGACAACGAGGACATGGTCAAGGCCTGCGGCGTTTCCTGTGATCAGATGAAACTGATGGGGTTGGCGATCTCCAACGGGTTAGTTGGTCTGGCGGGCGGCATGTTGGCACAGAATCAGGCCTTTGCGGATATCAACAGCGGCGTGGGTATGATGGTCATCGGTCTGGCTTCCGTCATCCTCGGCGAAGTCATTTTCGGCATCAAAACCCTGCTGCGCAGATTGATCGCCGCGGCATTGGGCGCGGTCGTTTATCGCATCCTGATGGCACAGGCACTGTATCTGGGCATGGAGACCACCGACATGAAACTGGTATCCGCAGCGATCGTTGCGGTTGCGCTTTCACTCGGACTTCTGGGTGAAAAGGGAAGCAAGCTGCAGCTTGCGCGCAGACGGAAAGGGGCGCAGCAGAAATGAGAGAATTACTGAACGTTAACCAGATCAAAAAAACTTTCAATCCGGGCACAGTCAATGAAAAGTCGGCACTTGAAAACGTCAGTCTGCGGATGGACGAGGGCGATTTTATCACGATCATCGGCAACAACGGCGCGGGAAAATCCACGCTACTCAACTGCATCGCGGGTGTATTCCCGGTTGACAGCGGCAGCATTACGCTGGATGGTATAGAAGTGACAAAGGAGCCGGAGTACAAGAGAGCCAGGAAGATCGGGCGCGTGTTTCAGGATCCGCTCAAAGGGACGGCGTTTGACATGACCATCGAGCAGAACCTGGCAATCGCTTATTACAAGAATCAGCGGCGTGGTCTGCAGCCGGGCATTTCCAAAAAGGATCGAGCGATGTTCCGCGAGAAGCTTTCCATGCTTGGGATGGGTCTGGAGGATCGTATGACCGAGAAAGTCAAACTGCTTTCCGGCGGACAGCGGCAGTCACTGACCCTGTTTATGGCGGTCATCGCCAAACCGAAGCTTTTGCTTTTGGACGAACATACGGCGGCGCTCGATCCGGCAGCCGCGGCAAAGGTGTTGGAACTGACAAATCTCTTCGCGGCGCAGGAGGGCATGTGTACGCTGATGATCACACACAATATGAAGGACGCCCTGCGCTACGGCAACAAGACGATCCTCATGAAGAGCGGCCGTATCGCAATGGAACTTACGGGTGAAGAGCGGGCGGCCATGACCGTCGAAAAACTGATCGAAAAATTCCGTATCGACAACGACCGTATGCTACTGTAGCGGCTGGCTGGGCGGAAGCTCAAGAAAGAAGCTCCATCAAAATAAGCGTTCGATAAAAAATTGTAGAAAACGACAAAAAAACAAAAAAAGCTTATTGACAAACACCAAAACGCGTGATAAGATAAGCATAACCTAGAGAACTGATAGAGTTTAATCAGTATGATTTCACGAAAGGAGAACGCACCATGAGAAAGATTTACGAGGTTGCTTGCATGATGGAAAGCATGTGCATGTGCATGTACATGTTTTGCGCTGTAAATTTTTCGGTGCGGGTTCCGTCAAGGGCTTAGACAAGAATCAGAGTGGCCATAGGCCGAAACGAGGATTGCCTGACCGGGAGCTTCACTGAAGCTACCCGGTTATTTTTTTCAAAAGGAGCAAGGAGGAACGCTGTCATGCAGATCAGATGGACCAGGATCGTCCGCCGGAACTTCCGCAACGGGCGAATGCGGTAAAAGTACCCATCAAAGTGACCAAAAAGGAAAGAAGTAAAAAAGATAACAGATAAAGAGAGGAATGAAACCATGAGTAACTATAAATTCGAAACTTTACAACTTCATGTAGGACAGGAACAGGCTGATCCGGTAACCGATTCCAGAGCCGTGCCGATCTATGCGACCACGTCTTATGTTTTTCATAATGCGCAACATGCTGCAGACCGCTTCAGCCTGGCAGATGCGGGCAACATCTACGGCAGACTGACCAACAGTACGCAGGATGTCTTCGAGAAGCGGATCGCGGCACTGGAAGGCGGCGTGGCGGCTTTGGCGGTCGCTTCCGGCGCGGCGGCAATCACCTATACCATTGAAGCGCTCGCGCAGCAGGGTGATCACATTGTTTGCCAGAAGACCGTATACGGCGGAACCTATAATCTGTTGGCGCATACGCTCAGGGCTTTTGGCATTGAAACCACATTCGTGGATGCGCACAACTTAGAAGAAATCAAAGCAGCGATTCGACCAAATACCAAAGCAATCTATCTGGAAACACTTGGAAATCCAAACAGCGATATTCCGGATATCGACGCAATTGCGGAGATTGCGCATCAGCAGGGGTTGCCGGTCGTTGTGGACAATACCTTCGGCACACCGTATCTGATCCGTCCGATTGAACACGGCGCAGATATCGTGGTACATTCCGCAACCAAGTTCATCGGCGGACACGGCACAACACTGGGCGGCGTCATCGTGGATTCCGGAAAGTTTGATTGGAAGGCAAGCGGTAAGTTTGCGCCGATCGCGGATCCGAACCCGAGCTATCATGGTGTATCGTTCGCAGACGCAGCCGGTCCGGCGGCATTCGTAACCTATATCCGGGCGATTCTGCTTCGTGACCAGGGTGCCTGCATTTCTCCGTTCGCGGCATTTTTGCTCCTGCAGGGTACGGAAACGCTTTCCCTGCGTCTGGAACGCCATGCGGAAAACACCAAAAAGGTCGTGGAATTCCTTGCAAACCATCCGAAGGTCACCAAGGTCAACCATCCGTCGCTGCCGGATCATCCGGATCATGCTCTGTATGAACGTTATTTCCCGCACGGCGGCGCCAGCATCTTTACCTTTGAGATCAAAGGCGGAAAGGAAGAGGCGTTCCGCTTCATTGATCACCTTGAAATCTTCTCACTGCTGGCGAATGTGGCAGATGTAAAATCACTGGTCATCCACCCGGCGACCACCACGCACTCGCAGTTAAGCGAGGCAGAGCTTGCGGAACAGAACATTACTCCGTCGACGATCCGACTTTCCATCGGTACGGAACATATCGATGACATCCTCGCGGATCTTGAGAAAGGATTTGCGGCGGTTTAGCAGACGAACAGTCCGGATAAGCAACGGGGCATTGCCCGTAGAAACCCGTAGAAAAAAGAAAACGCGCGTGTGCGAAATGCCACGCGCGTATATTACTAAATGAGGGAGTGAACATTATGCCGATTTGTATACCAAGTAATTTACCGGCAGCGAAAACGTTGCAGGAGGAAAATATTTTCGTGATGGACATCGAAAGAGCCAGCAGCCAGGACATTCGTCCACTGCGGATTCTGGTGCTGAATCTGATGCCGACCAAGATTGCTACGGAAACCCAGCTGGCGCGTCTTTTGGGAAATACGCCGCTGCAGATTGATATGGAGCTTTTGACGGTCAACCGGATGCCGAAGCATACGGCCAGAGAGCATATGATCAGCTTCTACCAGACCTTTGATGCGGTAAAGGACGAATATTACGATGGGATGGTCATCACCGGCGCACCGGTCGAAAAGATGGAGTTTGAAGAGGTGGAATACTGGGAGGAACTTTGCAAAATCATGGACTGGAGCCGTTCACACGTCTACAGCACCCTGCACATCTGCTGGGGTGCGCAGGCGGGACTGTATCATCATTACGGGGTACGGAAAGTGCTGCTGGAGCAGAAAATGTTCGGTGTCTTCCGCCACAAGGTCGTGCATAAAGGTTCGATTCTGTTCCGCGGCTTCGATGATGAATTTTGGGTTCCGCATTCCCGCCATACCGGAATCGCAGAAGAAGATGTGAGAAGTTGTTCGCAGCTCAAGGTGCTTGCGGAAAGTGAGGAAGCTGGTCTTTATGCGATTTCGACGGACAGCGGCAGACAAATTTTTATCACCGGACATTCCGAATATGATACAAATACCCTGCGTGACGAATACCTGCGCGATAAAAACGAGGGACTTGCCATTCAACTGCCGAAGCACTATTTTCCGCAGGACGACGACACCAAAGAACCGATCAGCACCTGGCGCTCCGGCGCGAACCTGCTGTTTTCCAACTGGCTGAATTACTTCGTCTATCAGGAAACACCGTACCTTGTAAAAAATATCCACGCGCTGTGATCACGCGAGTAGGTCGAACGGACACAAGTAAGGAGACAAAAAACGAAACATGCAAAAGGAACTGTAAAAACAGACCGGTTTGCATGTTTTTTGCTATGCGTGATATCAGTCCCAATGGGTGGCAGACGCGTTTTGCGGATAGAGGAACATGCACTGCACATACATTTTGCTGGCAAAGGATAGCGCGAAGTTTTCCATCAGATATTTATTGTCGCGCCCCGGGATGACTTCTTCTTTGATATGTATTTCGCCGCGGAAGACCAACCGGACAGCATTCTCGACTGCCTCGCAGAAACGATCATAGGTGACATCCGTGTTTTCCAGAGAGATGCCGAGCCGGATGAGCTTGCCGATTTCCTCGGTTGCGTAGCAATTTTTAAGACAGCAGACGACCACGATCATGGCGACGGAAAGCCGCGGATACTTTTTGTTGACCGGCGCGTCGACAATCTTGGCCTTGACGTAGTTGTTGACCATGCTTTTGGTCAGGCTAACCGTGCCGGTACAGGCAAAAAAGTCCCCTAAACTTTCGTCGATAAAAGCGACGACCTGATCCATATAAAGGTCGATGCTGGGAAGCTGTTCCCAACGCGGGATATGAAAATTTTCTGCGATTTTGTTTGCGCGCTCACGATTCTTGGCTGTCACCCCGAACACCTCTTTCTTCTTTGATTCTGCATCTTCCTTGCAAACCCATCATATCACAGAAAAAAGCAGCTGTAAAGGTTGACATTGTATCGATATCGTGATAATCTAGTTATGAAAACTAGGTACCGTTTTTTGGCATACGTTTTTTGCGCCTATGCGCATATCAACAGCCAGCACCGCAGATTTTAAGCTGATAACTGAAAGCAAAACTATATAATAAAGGAGAATCATTCCATGAATTATCAGGAAAGAAAGCAAATGGAACGCAAAAGAGCGGAAGACTTCATCGCAAGTATCAACGCGATGCAGGATCCGGACATCATGTACAAGGTGAGCCATCCGATTACAGACTTAAAGGACATGATGAATCAGAGTGTGGAACGCTATGGAGCAGATCATGTTGCCTTTAAACAGCGTTTTGCGAAAGGAGAACCGTTCCGCGAGATCACCTACGGACAAACGCTGGAAGATATGAACGCCCTGGGAACGGCCATGCTTTCTCACGGCCTGAAGGAGAAGCGCGTGGCGGTCATCGGCGACAACTGCTATCAGTGGGCTTCCACCTACCTGGCAGTCTGCGGCGGTGTAGGCGTCATCGTACCGCTTGATAAAGAACTGGGCGCATCCGAGTTGGAGCAGTTGATTATCGAAGCGGAATGTGAGGCTGTGTTCTTTACGAAAAAGTTCCTGAGCATTTTTACCGATATGAAAGAGCGTGGCGAAACAAAGCTGCGTGTGCTGGTCAACCTCAATGCCGACGCATCGGCGGACGGTGTGGAAAGCTGGTCTGCGCTGATTGAGGAGGGAAAGAAAAAAATGGCGGCAGGCGACCGCGCTTATCTGGATGCGGAAGTCTATCCGGACGAAATGGGTGCACTGCTGTTCACCTCCGGTACTACCGGGATCGCCAAGGGTGTCATGCTGTCCCAGACCAATATCTGCTGTGACTTGATGAGCGCGCCGACCATGCTGGACACCAATGAAAGAGATACCTTCTTCAGTGTTTTGCCGATCCATCACACCTATGAATGTACCTGCGGCTTTCTGATGCCGATGTACAAAGGCGGTTGCATCGGCTACTGCGAAGGACTCAAATACATCCAGAAGAACCTGCAGGAGATCCAGCCGACGTTTTTCCTCGGCGTACCGCTGATCTTTGAGAGCCTGTACAAGACCATCTGGAAAAACATCCGTAAGCAGGGCAAGGAAAAGACGGTAAAGAAAGTGATGAAACTCAATCAGACCACTTCCAGGTTCGGCTTGAATCTCAATAAGCTGCTGCTCAAAGACATTCTCAATGTTTTTGGCGGCAAGATGGATATGATGATCTCCGGCGGCGCGGCCATCGATCCGCAGATCCTGCAGTTTTTCCGCGATTTGGGGATTATGGCGCTGCAAGGCTATGGCCTGACAGAATGCGCGCCGATGGCGGCTCTGAATCCAGACCTGCATCCGCGTAATGACTCGGTTGGTCACGTACTGCCGGGAATGGAAGTGAAAATTGTTGATCAGAACGAAGACGGAATCGGTGAGATCTGTCTGAAAGGGCCGAATGTCATGCTCGGGTATTACCATATGCCGGAAGAGACTGCCAAGGTGCTGGTGGACGGCTGGTTCCACACCGGAGATCTCGGTTATACTGACGGTTCATACATCTATATCACCGGTCGCAAGAAAAATGTGATCATCACCCGGAACGGCAAGAATGTATTCCCGGAAGAGCTGGAATACTATCTCGGCAAGAGTTCTTTGGTATCCGAATCCATGGTTTGGGCTACGAAGGATGACGAAGGACAGGATGATGTTATTGTGGCGACCATCAAGCCGGATATGGAGGAAGTGGAAGCTGCGATCGGCAAGGAAAATGCGCAAGACCCGCAGAAGGTCGAGAAACTCCTTTGGACCATGGTTGACAAGGTTAACGAAGATCTGCCGCTGTTCAAAAAGATCCACAAGATCAATGTGCGTAAAGAGGACTTTGAAAAAACGACAGGAAAGAAGATCAAACGTTTCGTGGAATCCAACAAGCAGCAGTAATTTTTTGCGAGAATTCTTTCCATTGCATTTTTTTTCATAAAATAAGCATAAACACCAAACAGGCAGCCCGCC
>DJPG01000021.1:25447-43145 GCA_002439735.1 Firmicutes bacterium UBA6418
GGCGGGCTGCCTGTTTGGTGTTTCACTTTTTATGTTCGAACGGGAAAGCTTCGAAGCCCTCCCGATGAAGCGCGGAAGCCTGGTTACGGTTCCACGAACGGAACGCCGAGAAAGTCGGCGGTCGAGAGCGTCAGATTCTCGGCGATGGATTCAATATTCGACGTGATCCAGTTGGCGTCGTCGACATTGTCGTGATACGCAACCTCAACCAGAACGGCGGGCGCGGCTGTACGCCGCAGCTCGGCGAGGGTCGTAGTCGGGACAGCGGTCACCAGATCTGGGTTCGGATAGATCAGCTTGAGGTTATTGGCGAAGATCTCGGCGGCCGCGCGACTGCGGGAACTGTCGCGATAATAGTAGACATCCGGTCCTTGGATCATGCCAGCGAGGTTCGCAGGCGCGGCGTTGGAATGAATGGCCAGGTGAAAGTCGTAGCTGTCGGCGTTTGATGCGGCTATGGACGTGCTGACGCTGCCGTTCGGATCGTTTCGAGTAAAGTCAATGCCAGCGGCTCTGAGGTAAGGTTCCATAGCATCCGCAATGAGATTCGTATAGAACTCCTCGTTGCCCCCAGTGACGTAGGGGTTGTATTCCTGGGTTGAGGGACTTAAAAAGATTTTAGGCATAAGCGACCTCCGTTTTGTATGATATTATATACATAGTATGCGAAAAGGCTTGAAATGGTGCTGGTTTTGAGGTATAATAAAACAATATTGGTTTTTGTCCGACATTGTTAAAATTCCAACGATTCCAGGACGTTAAAAAGCACGATGCGGAGCTGTTTTTCGCTCCCTTAAGCATAGAAAGAAGGATGTATTAATGAGCCAAAAAGAAAAGATCATCAACATTGCCGTCATCGCCCATGTCGATGCGGGAAAATCCACGCTGGTGGACGCTTTCCTAAATCAGAGCGGTGTGTTCCGGGCAAATGAAGAAGTCGTGGACTGTGTTATGGACAGCGACGACATCGAAAGAGAAAGGGGCATCACAATCTATTCCAAGAACTGCTCCATCATGCACAACGGCGTAAAGATCAACATTGTAGATACGCCGGGTCATGCGGATTTTAGTTCGGAAGTAGAACGGATCATGAAGACCGTCGACACGGTCATTTTGCTGGTCGACTCCAGCGAAGGACCGATGCCGCAGACACGGTTCGTACTGAAAAAATCACTGGAACAGGGCATCAACCCGATCCTGTTCATCAACAAGCTGGATAAAAAGGACGCGCGGATCGACGAAGTCGTCGATGAAGTTTATGAGCTCTTCATGGATTTGGACGCAACCGATGAGCAGCTTGATTTCCCAATCCTCTACGGGATCGCCCGCCAGGGGATTGCGGTTAAAGACCCAAAAGAAGTCGAAGGCGTGCTGGTCGGCGAGGGAGAAGCCAAGATCAAAAAGAGTCCGCAGGGGCTCGGCGGACTGGATCTGACACCGCTGTTCGATACGATTATCGAGCATTGCCAACCGTATCCGGATCTCAATGAAGAACCATTGCAGCTGCAGGTATCCACGCTGGCGTACGATGACTATATCGGCAGACTCGGCATCGGACGTATCACCAGGGGTGTGATCAAGGAAGGGCAGACGGTCGCGGTCGCCAAGGCTGACGGCAGCATCGCGACCCGCAAGATCAATCAGGTTTTTGTCTACAGAGGACTGAAGCGCATGGCGGTACCGCAGGCAGAATGCGGCGATATCGTGGTAGTATCCGGCATTTCCGACATCTCCATCGGAGAGACCATCTGCGATCCGCAGAACCCGCAGCCGATGGAAATGATCCACATCGAAGAACCGACGCTTTCCATGAATTTTATGGTCAACAAATCCCCGTTCGCGGGCAAGGTCGGAAAATATGTGACCTCCCGGCATATCCGCGAAAGACTCAACAAGGAGCTGGAAGTCAACGTCGGCCTTCTGGTCGAGGAAACCGATTCGACCGATTGTTTCAAGGTTTCCGGCAGAGGCGAACTGCATCTTTCCATCCTGATCGAGAATATGCGCAGAGAGGGCTATGAGCTGGCGGTCTCCAAGCCGGAAGTTATCCTTCACCGCGACGAGAAGGGCAAGCCTCTGGAACCGATCGAAGAGGTTGTCATCTCCGTACCGGATGAATATGCCGGCACGGTCATCAATAAACTGAACATTCGGAAGGGTATTATGACGCAAATGTCCGGCGAAAACGGATTTTCGAGGATCGAATATCTGGTTCCGACCAGAGGCCTTCTGGGTTACCGCAGCGAGTTCATCAATGATACACGTGGCGAGGGCACCATGGTCAGAAGATTTGACTCCTTTGACGAGTACAAGGGCGAGATTCCGCAGCGTGTCAATGGTGTGGCGATCGCGCAGGAGGAAGGCGTCTGCACCCCATATGCGCTGTTCAACATCGGCGAGCGTGTGCAGATGTTCGTGGAACCGGGTACGAAAGTTTACGAGGGTATGATCGTCGGTATGAATTCCCGCAACGACGATATGGTTGTGAACCCTTGCAAAGCGAAAAAAGTCAGCAATATGCGGGCTGCCGGCTCGGATGAAGCCATCAAGCTTTCCCCGGCGAGAACCTTTACGCTGGAAGAAGCGCTGGAGTTTATCAACGACGATGAACTGGTGGAGATCACGCCGGATGACATCCGTCTGCGCAAGAAGCTTCTGCATGAACTGGAGCGCAGAAGAAGCGGAAGAACTTACGCGGAATAACCGCGCGGATGAAACCGCATAGGGTGGCAGGCGTGCCTCATGGCAAAAAAAGCATGACAGGCAAAAGGAGAAACAGAGCGATGTTTACGGAAAAAACATGGGATATGCTGGTGCAGTGCGGCGAAGCTGTTCTGCTCGCGCTGATTATACTGATCGCAGGACTGCTTTTGACCAAGCTGCTTTTGAAGGTAGCAAGGAAAGTTCTCGACAAGAGTACACTGGATGAGTCCGTATATAAATTTCTACTCAAGACGTTAAAATACGGACTGTACCTTCTGATCTTCGTTGTCGTTTTGACCTGCCTGCATGTGCCGACCGCGCCACTTGTGACGGTGCTCGGAGCTTGCGGCGCGGCCATCGCGCTGGCGCTGAAAGACAGTCTTGGCAATATCGCGAGCGGTATCATCATTTTAGTTAACCAACCTTTTATCCGAGGTGACGTTATAGAAGTTGCCGGGGTGAGCGGGATCGTGCAGAGCATCGATCTGATGGTGACAACCCTCAGAACCTATGACAACAAGGCGATCTCAATTCCAAACGGCACGGTTACGGCTTCCGTCCTGACGAACCACACGCGGGAAACGACCCGCAGGGTGGACTGTCAGTTCGGAGTCGGCTACGATGCAGATCTCACGAAAGTCAAAGACATCCTGTTGACTGTCGCGGAATCCTGCAGTGATATTTTAAAGACGCCGCCGCCGTTCTTCGGCGTAGCGGAGCACAAGGACAGCGCAGTCGCGATCGACTTCAAAGTCTGGTGCAAAACCTCCAAATACTGGGACGTAAAGTACTACTTGGAGGAACAGGTTAAATTCGCTTTTGATGAAGCAAACATCACAATACCATACCCACAGATGGATGTTCATGTGGTAAAGTAATTTTTTAGGAGAGAGAAAAATGGGAGAAATTAAAAAATTCAAACGAGTATTGGTTGCTAACAGAGGAGAAATCGCGATTCGCGTGTTCCGAGCGTGCAAGGAGCTTGGCATCCGTACGGTAGCGATTTATTCTGAGGAAGACAAAAATACTTTATTCAGAACGAAAGCAGATGAGGCGTATCAAATCGGAAAAGGCAAAACGCCGGTAGGCGCGTACTTAGGCATCGATGAGATTATTGCGCTGGCGAAGGCAAAGGGTGTTGACGCGATTCACCCGGGCTACGGTTTTCTGTCAGAGAACTCCGAATTCGCACAGGCCTGCGCGGACGAAGGGATCGAATTCATCGGACCGACAGCAGATATGATGAACGCGCTCGGCGATAAGATCCAGTCCAAGATCGTAGCACATTCCGTGGGTGTTCCGACGGTACCGGGTGTCGAAAAGGCGATTGAAACAGAAGCGGAAGCTTTGGAATTCGCGAATTCCTGCGGCTATCCGGTAATGCTAAAGGCAGCCGCGGGTGGCGGCGGACGTGGCATGCGAATCGTCCGGACGGAAGAAGAACTGCTGCCGCAGTTCCGCTCCGCCCGTTCGGAAGCGGCCAAAGCTTTCGGCATTGATGATATTTTTATCGAAAAATATCTGGAAAACCCGAAGCACATTGAGGTGCAGATCTTAGGCGATAAACAAGGCAACATCGTGCATCTGTTTGAACGTGACTGCTCCATCCAGAGGCGTCACCAAAAAGTCATCGAATTTACACCGGCGCTTTGCCTGACCGACGCGCAGCGTCAGGCGATCTGCGCGGATGCGATCAAGATTGCCAAGGCCGTGGATTATCGCTCAGCCGGTACGGTAGAATTCCTGTTGGATTCATCCACAGGCAAGCACTATTTCATTGAAATGAATCCGCGCATTCAGGTCGAGCATACCGTGACGGAGATGGTGACGGGGATTGACATCGTACAGTCACAAATCCTGATCGCGGAGGGCTATGCGCTGGATTCAGCGGAAGTTGGCATTCCGAGCCAAAAGGACATTCGGGTGACCGGGCATGCGATTCAGTGCCGGATCACGACCGAAGACCCGGCGAACCATTTCATGCCGGATACCGGAACAATCGAAACCTATCGTTCCCCGGGAGGCTTTGGCATTCGTCTGGACGGCGGAAACGGATTTCAGGGAGCTACGATTACGCCGTTCTATGATTCCCTGCTGCTCAAAGTGACCGCATGCAGCCGGACCTTTGAAGATACCAGACGCAAGGCGATCCGTGCGCTACGAGAGACGGAAATCAAAGGTGTCAAGACCAATATCGCGTTCATGCTTAACGTTCTGAATCATCCGACCTTTGCGGCCGGCGAATGCGATACCGGTTTCATTGCCAATACGCCGGATCTTCTGGACATCGCGAAAGTCGAAGATAACGAGCTGCGTGTGATCGAGTTTCTGGGCAACAAGTTTGTCAACGAAACCAGAGGTGCGAAGAAAAGCTACAACGTACCGGTATTCCCGAAATTCAAGGCTGACGAACTCAAAGATCTGCAGGGCAGAGGCACCAAACAGCTCTTCGACGAGATGGGCGCAAAAGATTTTACCCAGTGGATCCGCAGACAGCAGAGATTGTTCGTGACCGATACCACCATGCGTGACGCGCAGCAGTCCTTGATGGCGACCCGTGTGCGGACTGTCGATATGGAAAAGATCGCACCGGCGGTCTCCGTTTACGGACGCAACTTCTTCTCCCTCGAAATGTGGGGCGGCGCGACCTTCGACACCGCTTACCGTTTCCTCAAGGAAGATCCGTGGGAGAGACTGGAGATGCTGCGTGAAAAATGCCCGAACATCCTGCTGCAGATGCTGCTCCGCGGCGCTAACGCAGTCGGATACAAGAACTATCCGGACAATGTGATCCGTGAATTCGTCAAGCAGTCCGCAAAAGCCGGCATCGACGTTTTCCGTATCTTCGACTCCCTGAACTGGATCCAGGGCATGGAGGTGGCGCTGGATGAAACGCTCAATCAGGGCATGATCGCGGAACCTTGCCTGTGCTATACCGGCGACATCCTCGACGCTTCCAAGACCAAATACACGCTCGACTACTATGTCAGAATGGCAAAAGAGCTTGAAAAACGCGGCGCGCACATCCTCGGCATCAAGGATATGTCCGGTCTGCTCAAGCCGACTGCCGCTTCCAAGCTGGTCGGCGCGCTCAAACAGGAGATCGGCATCCCGATCCACCTGCACACCCACGATACGTCCGGCAACGGCGTAGCGACCGTCCTTATGGCGGCACAGGCCGGCGTAGACATCATCGACGCGGCGTTCAACTCCATGTCCGGACTGACATCCCAGCCGGCGCTGAACTCCATCGTGGCATCCCTGCAGCACTCCGATCGTGACACCGGTCTGGATTCCGACGGACTGCAGAAGATCAGTGAATACTGGAGAGATGTACGTCCGGTCTACAAGGACTTTGAATCCGAATTACAGACTGCATCCGCAGAAATTTATAAATACGAAATCCCGGGGGGTCAGTATTCCAATCTGCAGGCGCAGGTCGAATCCTTCGGTCTGGGGCACAAGCTCAAGGAAGTCAAGGACATGTACAAGGCGGTCAATCAGATGCTCGGTGATATCGTAAAGGTAACGCCGTCCTCCAAGGTGGTCGGCGACCTGGCGATCTTCATGGTCCAGAACGATCTGACCCCGGAAAACATCGTCGAAAAGGGCGCGAACATCGACTTCCCGGATTCCACGGTCTCCTACTTCGAGGGTATGATGGGCCAGCCGGAAGGCGGTTTCCCGGAAGATATCCAGAAAGTGGTCTTAAAGGGCAAGACCCCGATCACCTGCAGACCCGGCGAGCTGCTTCCGCCGGAAGATTTCGACGGTATCCGCACGAAGCTGCAGGAGGAACTGGGGCTGGAAGGTACCGATCGCGAAGTGATCTCCTATGCGATCTATCCGAAGGTCTTCGAGGACTATATCAAATCCATCCGCAAGGACGGTTCGTTCCGCTACATGGGTTCCGATATCTTCTTCCACAGCCTGGCGGAGGGTGAGACCTGCGAAGTCAAGCTCGGCGAAGGCCGCGTCCTGATCGTAAAATTACAGGAGGTCAGACCGGTCGACAACGACGGTATGCGGGAGGCGATCTTTGAAGTCAATGGCAATCGCCGTATCATCAAGATCAAGGATAAGACGGTTACCGTCAACTCTTCCAATTCTGTTTTATACGCGGACGAGAACAATCCGCTGGAGATCGGCGCCAACATTCCGGGCAACATCATCAAAGTGCTCGTAAAAGAGGGCGAAGCGGTCGAAGCAAACCAGCCGATCGCGGTCATCGAAGCGATGAAGATGGAGACGAATATTTTAGCTGCTGTCGCAGGAACCGTGGAGCGTATCTATGTTTCTGAAGGACAGCAGGTGAAGGCGGGCGAAATGGTGGCGAAACTGAAATAGCAGCTGCAGATCGCCTTTTCGGCGGCTGCGGCGGCAAAAGCTCGTTCACCGGCTTTGGGCGGAATCGCAAACTCGCATCAAAGATGCTCAAACAGTGCGGTTCCGCAGCCAAAGCCGTCGTTCACTTTGCTTGCCGCCGCGACGCCTTCTCAAAAAGCTCTTGCAGCTGATTTCAGTTTCGCTTCGTGTTTTTTGAGAGGTACGTTACGCGCAGCATTACTTCAGCTTCGCCTCGTGTGGAAATGGAAGCTCTTGCAGATGATTTCAGTTTCGCCTCGGGGTTTTGAGAGGTGTGTTTCGCTTCGTTTGTTGAATTTAGTTTATATGGAGGTTCGATATGTTATACGAGAGCACCAGGGGTAGCCTGCTTCGCAAGACGGGCGCTCAGGCGGTTATCCAGGGAATTGCGGAGGATAAGGGACTTTATGTTCCGGAAACGATCCCGGCACTTCCTTTTGACTTAAAAGAAATGACAGAAAAGATCGCAGCGGGCACGGCAGGCTACCGCGAGGTCGCCTATGAAGTGATCGGTGCTTTCTTTGACGATTTTACGCCGCAGGAAATGCGGGGCTGTATTGACGGGGCTTATGACAAGAAGTTTACGGCGCAAGACATCGTGGAGATGAAGGAAGCCGGTGGTACGCATTTCCTTGAGCTTTATCATGGCAAGACCGCGGCGTTTAAGGACATGGCACTGTCCATCCTGCCGTATCTGATGACGACATCCTGCAAGAAGGAGGGGGAAACTTCCAAGATCTGCATTCTGACGGCAACGTCCGGTGACACCGGAAAGGCGGCGCTGGAGGGCTTTGCGGATGTTCCGGGAACGGAGATCATCGTATTCTATCCTTGCGACGGCGTCAGCCAGGTGCAGGAGCGCCAGATGATCACGCAGGAGGGTGCGAACACGCATGTTTTCGCGATCCGTGGTAATTTTGACGATGCGCAGACCGGTGTCAAAAAAATCTTTCATGATGATGCGTTTGCGGCAAAACTCGCAAAGCAAAAGATAAAACTTTCTTCGGCCAATTCCATCAACATCGGCAGACTGGTACCGCAGGTGGCGTATTATGTTTACAGCTATCTGAAGCTGGCGGCGGATGACGTGCTTACCTGCGGCGAGCCGATGAACGTGGTGGTGCCGACCGGAAACTTCGGTAACATTCTGGCGGCATATTTCGCGCGGGAAATGGGCGTACCGATCGCGAAGTTTATCTGTGCGTCGAATGATAATAAAGTCCTGACGGATTTTATCCGCACAGGCGTTTATGATATCCGCGAGAGCGTGCGCAAGTTCTACTGCACAAACTCTCCGTCGATGGACATTCTGATTTCCAGCAATCTGGAACGTCTGCTCTACCTGCTCGGCGGCCGTGACGGCGCCCTGATCACGGACTGGATGTGCGGACTGGATACCGAAAAGGTTTATGAGGTCAACGAAGCGGTACGGCATGGCCTGAAAGATTTTTACGGCGGCTTCTGCTGCCAGGCGGAAACATTGGCAGAGATCGGCAAGATGTGGCGGGAGCAGCATTATCTGATGGATACGCATACCGCAGTCGGCTATAAGGTCTACGAAGATTACCGCAAAGAAACCGGCGACAAGACGCCGACGGTCATCGCCTCTACCGCGAGTGCTTATAAGTTCGCGGAAAGCGTTGCGGCAGCGATCGGGATCGGACCTTGCGCGGACGGTTTTGCTTATGTCGCGGCGCTTGAGCAGGCGACCGGCGTTCCGGTTCCATACGGTCTTGCGGGTCTGGACAAAAAGCCGATACGGCATACCGGAATCGTAGACGTCAGCGCAATGCCGGATGCGGTGCTGGAAGCACTGAAATAGGCAGATAAAGAGGAAAAGAGAATGGATAAGCAGAAGAAAAAAAGGCAATCTGCCTGCGAGATGCTGCCGCCGGGCTATGAGCTGTATGAAGTGATCGATTTCAGCAAGGATCCGAAGCTGCAGAAACGGATCGCCGTCTGCGGGCTTGCGATCACAGCCGCGATGATCGCGGCCGCGCTGCCGGGACACTCGCTGAAAGCGGCGGTCTCGATGCTGCCGGTGCAGATCGTGGTCGCAGTGCTGGCGATGCTGGTCGGCATGCTGGTTTATCTGCTGCTGCATGAGGGCGTACACGGCATGTGCATAAAATACTTTACGGGCGTACCGGCTCAATACGGCTTTGAGCTGAAAGCCGGACTTGCCTACGCAGGCAGCCGTTTTTTCTTCACCAAGACCGCGTACATCATCATCGCGCTGGCGCCGGTCGCAGTCTGGGGTCTTGTACTGACCTTGCTGCTACGGGACGTGCCGGAGCAATACTGGTGGTACCTATACGGGATCCAGATCCTCAATGTCAGCGGTGCGGTCGGCGACCTGTTCGTGACTTATCGCATCTGCACGATGCCGAAGGATGTGTTGGTCTTCGATGAAGGCGCGAATATGAAGTTCTTCGCGCCGACGCATTTTGACTAGAGGGGATCGGACTTGCGCGGCGGCGCAGCGGAAAATGCCGCGCAAAGCCTGCGGAAGAAGGCAGCACAAAACTGTGCGAAAAATACGGTTTGGCTGAAAGAAAAATGCGGCTTTGCCGAAATTTTGCTTGCAAACCGCGGCAAGATATGCTATAGTAATAAAGGTGTCTCGCAGAGACACAAACTTGGAGGATTGACCGAGTGGCTAAGGAGCTTGATTGGAAATCAAGTAAGGTGTAACAGCCCCGTGGGTTCGAGTCCCATGTCCTCCGCCATACGAAACGGAAGTGAGCGATCACTTCCGTTTTGCCGTTTTTGCAGCAGCTGAAGAAGCTGCTTTTTGCTTTCAATACGAGAAAATGATCGCTAATTTTTTTGGACAGAAAATAGCATAAACTGCAGCAAAGGCTTGAGAAGGCAAAAACGCCTGCTTTTTTTCATTCGAGCCAAAGGACGCATGTTGACTTCAAACCGCAATTTGATATAATGAAGGAGTGAAAGGCAGGTAGGAATATGCTGAAAGTGGAAATCAAACTGAATGATCAAAAAATTGCAGAAGATGCAAAATACAGCACACAGAGTATTTATCAGACGCTTGATAAAACCTTTGCGAAATACACATTCCGAAAGGAAGAACTTGCAGATGGAACGATTTGCTATTACGGTAATGGAAACCGCAGGGATTACGGAACTTTTGGCAGGATCATTACTGCGCTCAAGGATAAAGACTGGTTTATGCCATATCTTACAAAATGGCTCTGGTATAACAGCGATGACGGTGAGAATGAAAATGATTATGCAGTAGAAGATGTGTTGTATCATTATGCCAGAAGGGAGAGCATCGCCTAATGGCAAGAGGGGAAAGCAAAAAATTCAAAGCACTGTATTTTGATTTGAAAATCAAAGAGTGACAGATTCATTATTCAGCGACAGATCCAACTGGAGCGTATCGAACGATTAAGAGCCTTTTAACGAAAAGAAACTTCTCCCATGAGCAGTATTCCGGTTACCATTCCAATTTTAAGACAACCGATCTTGAAATTTTCGACCTGATCGACGAAATGAATCGGTCGCTTCCATGGCTTTCCAAGTGCGTCAACCATTTTGCAGTCACAAATGTCGGTGCAAACCATGACCTCATGGAACTTTTCATAGAAGAAATAGAAGAAACGGAAACGATATAGGGAAAATTTTATACGAAAAAATAAAATTGTCCTGAATTATTCATGCGAATCCATTGAACCCTCATAGTTGCAACGATTGAAAATTATCTGACTTTCACCCAACAAGTGAATAGAAAAAGACCTCCCATTTTGGTATAATTAAATCATCCACAACAAACCAAAATGAAAGAGGTCTCTTATGGAAAGTTTACACGATTTTGCTCTGCAAAGCAATAAAAAATTTAAATTAAATTTCGATGGAGGTGATTTGTCCTCCGATGCCGGGCTCCTTCTCATCAAGGAATTCGCTTCAAAGATTGGCTTCGAAAATCTTGTCAAAGCAAGCTTCAAAACCAACGATACTGCCTTGTTCCGTCTGCATACCGATCCTGAAAATCTGCTGCAGATGCTTTACCAGACGATCGCCGCCTATCACCGAGATGACTGTGCCGATGAACTCACACAGGATCCCATCATGACGGCAGTACTTGGAAAAGATTCTTTGGTATCTCAACCAACCTTGTCCCGTTTCTTCAGCCGGATGGATGAAGATACTCTGCTGCAGATGCAGCAGATTCTGCGAAGGATGCGCAGAACGATTTACGCGTTGGATACACCAGAGCATATCCTTCTGGATCTGGATTCCACGTTACTGGATACCTATGGCAGCCAAGAGGGAGAAGCTTTCAATTATCACTATCAGGCACATGGGTATCATCCGCTGCTGTGTTTTGATGGTCTCACCGGCGATCTGCTCAAGGCACAGCTATGAGATGGCAGTCAGTATTGCAGCAACGGTGCCGGTCCGTTTATGGAAGATATCCTGTGTGAGCTTCAGGAGGACTTCCCGGATATGCGCCTGTATCTGCGTGGTGACAGTGGTTTCGCATCACCGGAACTCTATGATGTTTTGGAAAACAGAGGCTGTAAATATGCGATCCGTCTCAAAGAGAATCCCAGACTCAGAGAACTCGCCGCAGAGAAGGACAAGGCACTCTTCGAAGCAGCCTTACATAGCGGTGATTCCATCCAATACGCAGTTACCTATGGCGAGTTCCGGTATCAGGCCGGCAGCTGGGAGCATCCACGCAGGGTTGTCTACAAGATTGAAAAACCGTATGGACAAATGATCCATCGATTCACCTTCGTTGTAACAACGATGGAGGATTTGGATGCCAGTCAGGTCCTTCGATTCTATTGCAGTCGCGGCAGAATGGAGAACTTCATTAAGGAATGCAAGAGCGGAAAATTATCTGTGTATATTTTTTGAACCTTGATAACTTCACAATAGAGACCGAACGAGTCAACGGGATTTTTATACCCTTTTTTAAGGCAGAGTGGCTCTGTACGGTCAGGAAATTGCTGAAGTTATGAAAGCAGTGCCGGTATTGTTTATATATGCGGTGTAAATTCATCACAATTTTGCATCCATGAATAATTCAGGTTAAAGCAGGAATTCATTCAATTATTCATTTGGATAAACAAGTGAAAGTGTAATACGATCTTTTAGATGAATGTGTACCAGTCAAGAAAAGTAGACGTCTTCAGACGCACCGCGGATACAGGCCCCTTATAGGGTCAAAACAAACCACACCGGCTCAGCCGGTGGTCATGATTCCACTAAAGCCACAAGAAAGCAGCTGACTATTCCGTCAGCTGCTCGATGGTCGGGTGTACGTGATAGAAGTCTCGCAGCGCTTCATATTGGCGCTGTGCGGCTTCTTTTTTCGCTTTTGCGGCGGAGCCGACGGCGTTGGATTTTACGGCTTTGATCAGGATGTTGCGAGCGGTGTGTTCCAGGCCGGTGAATTCGATCATCGCCACGTTGTAGCCGCAGGCTTCCAGTTTGAGGCCGCGCAGTCCATCCGTCAGGTATTCGGTCAGACGATCCTTGAGGATGCCGTGCTTGAGCATCGGCTGGTGGAGTTCGTTTTTGATCTGCTTGAACAGCTCGTGCTGGCAGCAAGGCACGCTGAGGATGACCTTGGTGTTCCATTTGACGGCGTTGATTAGCGCGTAATCGGTCGCGGTATCACAGGCATGCAGCGTTACCACCATGTCCGCGTGGTCATTGGTGTAGTCCGCGATGTCGCCCTTGAGAAACTTAAGCTCCCGGTAACCGAGATCCGCGGCGACCTGATTGCAGAAGTCGATGACATCCTCTTTGAGATCCAGACCGATGATCTCCACATCGCGGTTCTTGAGCACTTTGAAATAATAGTAGATCGCAAAGGTCAGATAGGCCTTGCCGCAGCCGAAGTCGATGATACGCAGGGTGCGATCCGTCGGCAGAGCCGGAAAAACATCCTCGACGATTTCGAGGTAACGGTTGATCTGACGGAACTTTGCGTAGGCTTTCGGAAAAACCTTTCCTTCCGGACTCATGACGCCGAGGCGGATCAGAAAATCGCAAGGGACGCCGTCCGGGATCCGGTAGTGTTTCTGCCGGTTGTGGGAAAGTGGGGGCGCGCCGGGCACGGAGGAAGGGAGCGGAGAAACGGCAGCCGTAAGAGAATTCGGCTGGCTGCCGGTCTGTATGCATGCCGAAGCAAGGGTACGCGGGGTCTGCAGCGCGGAATCGGAGCCGTCCGGCGAGGCGCCAGGCTGTTTGGCTGTATCCGCCGCAGGTCTGCGGCGGATGGCGGGACGTTCCGGCTTAGCGGCCAGCACCTGGATCTGCTCGGTTTCTGTGAAGATGTTGATCTGCTTGAATGCGTCGGTGCAGAGCTGCAGACAGAAATCTGCCGCTTCTGCAAGCGGCAGGTTTTGATGGGTCACTTTTTTGGTGTAGGCGTATTCTGCCTGACAGCAAAGCTTGCCGCCGACTTGGATCGGTCGCAGGGTGACTTTCTGAAACGCAAGCGATTTTTTACGCTTGTCGGAAAAGATCATTTTCTGAAATGCGCCGTTTGGGCAGAGCTCCCGGAATAACTGATTTAATGCGTTACATGCGTTGTTTTTATCTATCAAAATTTCGATTGCCTTTCTGGATGCGGTTCAACGGGTACGAATTGTTTTTCTCACGGAGTAGGTTCCGTTGACCACATTTTTATAATAGGTGCGGTAAGCACGCACACGGTATTCATAGGTCGTTCCCGGTTTTGCCTTGACGTCACGATAGGAAAGCGTGTTTGTCGTCCTGACCAGCGTCCATTTTGACCATTTGGAACCGGTCTTGGTGCGGCGGTAAACCTTGTATCCGGAGGCTTTGGAGACCGCTTTCCATTTTAGCTTGTTCATGCCGTGTCCGGCGGAACGCAGGGAGGTGAATGTCGGTCTGCGTAGACTCGTGGTGAGGGAAACCGCCGCGGACGGGAAGCTTTCATAGTCCGTGCCGCCGACCGTGCGCAGGGATGTCAGCCGGTAATAGTATTTGATGCCGCGGCCGGCAGAAGCGTCTTCAAAGAACGGCTCATCCAGTTCCGAAGCGATCAGCTGCCATTTTCCGCCTGCGCATTTGCGGTAAAGATTACAGCGTTCCGCGTTTTCCGGCATCATCCAAGTCAGAACCGGATCGCCGAATTCATTGCGTTCCGGAGTGTTCGCGATCGGCGCGCTTGTGGAGTAAAAATGCTCTGCGTCAAAGAAGCTGACCTCGTAACTGATCGGCTCGTCCAGACCGGCGATATAAACAAAGAAACGGTCGCCGTTTTTGTATTCGTCGATGCCGGCAGGGCGGAAGATGATGCAGCCCTTCTGACCGTAGGCAGAATTGTTGACATAAAAATCTCCGTCAGCCGAGAAAGAGCTGAATGTCCACGATTTTCCATCCGAAAAACGAACCATGGATACGACCACGCCGGTGGGATCCAGTTCCTTCCCAAGGGAAATGCTCCATGCGGAGGAAGCGCGGAAATAGCTGGTCGGCATATTGCGGGCCGGCCAACAGACGCCGGTATAGTCACAGTCTCTGTTTTCTTTGTCATAGACATACATGGCCTGGTAGGTGCCTTTGCTGCCGGTGACAGAACCGAAACCGGTCATGCTCATGGACGGATTGAGAATCCAGCGGCGATGACCGAGCAAGCTGATGTTGTTTGCGTCACTGTCATCCATCCAGCCGCTGAGAATGGACCATTTAAGACTGTTTTCCTGCCATTCAGTCCAGGAAATATTGGATCGTTGCGAGCCCTCACGACCCTGCTGCGCCAGTGTCGGTTCCATGCCGGACGGCTGGGACGGCGTATGCGTCAGTTTGCCGTTGACATAGTTGACGAGTGCGGAAGCCTGTGCCAGCTTGGTGTATTCCTCCGAAATGTAAAGGTTGTCGGAAATGCCGGCGATATAGCGAATCGTTTTGATCGTGTTCAGCGCGGCGGCTTCTTCCTCTTCGGCAAGTCTGCCCGCGGCATAAGGCGCTTCGGTGTTCGGAGCTGTTTCGTATGCGGTTTCGTGAACCTTACTGGTCGATTTGCCGTCTTCATCGAAGTAGATATCACCGGTCGGATGCTCCTGCATATACTTGACGATTTCCTCCCGACTTGGTGTATGGACGGTGATCGCGGTTGACTGCGTGCCGCTTGAAGTGCCAGATGCGGCAGCGGCAGGCAGCGGCAGTGCGGTAAAGGCGAGAACTGCGGACAGAGTCAGCAACGGCAGGCTACGCAGAAAACGTGACATCCGCGGATAGATTTTCTTTCGGTTCTTCATATTCGCTCCCCCTAATATTTCCCCTTTTATACTGATTCTATTATACTCTATTTACTCATTTTCGTAAATACGCAATTAGGAGAAATGAAAGCAATAAAAACCTTGTGCAAATCAGGCATTTATGGTAAAATATTAACATGTTTATTGAAAAATGTGAGAATGCCGAAGAGAATTCTGAAATCATTATGTTTTATAACAATTTTCAGAAAAATTTACTTGATTATGAAAACTTCACAAAGGATCATGACACAGAATATTGAGATTTTAAGGAGAAAAAAATGGAAAATGGTCTTCACAAAAAGTATGGGCTACTAACGGCGATCTGTATGGTAGTCGGCATTGTAGTCGGCTCAGGAGTCTTCTTTAAGGCACAAACGATCCTGCAGAAGACAGAGGGAAACATGGTTATGGGTATCTGGGCGTGGCTGATCGGCGGTGCGATTATGCTCTGCTGTATCGCCGCGTTTTCGATCATGGCAACCAAGTATGAAAAAGTAAACGGTATCGTAGACTATGCCGAAGCGACGGTTGGGCGCAAATACGGTTACGTGGTCGGTTGGTTTTTAACGATCATCTATTATCCGACACTGACCTCCGTGCTGGCGTGGCTGTCTGCGCGGTATACGCTGGTATTCCTGACCTCGGCGTTTCCGGATACGTTCCAACTGGTGATCCCGGCTGCTGAGGGCGGATGTGTTATCGGACCGGAATGCATGGCGCTGTCCGTATTCTTCCTCTGCGCGGCTTACGCCATCAACGCGCTGTCACCGAAGCTTGCCGGTCATTTTCAGGTTGCGACCACGATCATTAAGCTGATCCCGTTGGCGTTGATGGCGATCGTGGGCACGATCATCGGTTTGGTTTCCGAAAACGGCGTTCTGGTCGAAAATCTAGCCAATCCGGGATCGGCGACGACCGGGAATCCGCTTTTCGGCGCGATCGTAGCAACCTCCTTTGCGTATGAAGGCTGGATCATCGCGACCTCGATCAACGCGGAACTCAAGAATTCCAAAAGGAATTTGCCGATTGCGCTGATTTCCGGCGGTATCATCATCGTGGCGATCTACCTGTTCTACTATATCGGCGTTGCCGGCGGCGCGCCTGTCAGCGAACTGATGAGTGAAGGAGCAACCGTTGCGTATCTGAATATTTTCGGAGGCGCGTTTGGCAATATTCTTAATATGTTCGTCGCCATCTCCTGCATGGGGACGCTGAACGGACTGATGCTCGCATGTACCAGAGGTGTTTACGCGGTAGCGGTCAGAAACGAAGGTCCGCGGCCGGAAATGTTCAAGCAGATCGACCCTGTGACGAATATGCCGAATAACGCATCCATCCTCGGGCTGTTGCTCTGCGGCTTCTGGTTCTTCTTCTTTTACGGTTCCAATCTCGCGGGCTTCAGCTGGTTCGGTCTGTTCAGCTTCGACTCTTCCGAACTGCCGATCGTAACGATTTATGGCTTGTACATCCCGATTTTCATCATGTTTATGAAAAAGGCGACCGACCTGAACGGAATCAGAAGATTCCTGATGCCGATTCTCGGTCTGTGCGGCAGTGTTTTTATGGTATTCGCGGCCATCTATGCGCACGGCGTACAGCCATATCTGGCAGCCAAAGAAAACGGAACGTTTTCCTGCCCGATTGTGTTCTACCTGATTCTTTTCGTCGTAGTTCTGATCTGGGGACTTGCTCTTTATCGCGAGAAAGGCGAGAAGAAGTAGTTTTCCCACAAAACCCGAGAAAACCGAAAGCCCCTTGACAAGTGCGAGGGGCTTTGTCATACTGAAAAAAGAAATACACGGATACTAGGAAGAGGGGAATATGGATAAATTACTGGAAAATATCAACTTTCAGATGGTCTATACAGGGCTTGTCAGATGGGTGCTGGCAGCGCTGGCGGTCTATATCCTGGCACGCTGTGTTGTTTCACTGATCCGGGGGAGCCGCAGTCCGGCGGAGGTCTGGGCTTATCTGCATATCAGCCGCTACGGGATGGACGAGGACGGCGATGTGGAACTGGTCAGCGAGAACAGCGTGCCGATCACGCACTGGGAAAATGTGCTCGGACGTTCCGCGAGCTGCGATATTCAGGTCGATGACGAGGCGGTTTCCCGAAATCACGGCATTCTGACGCGCAACACCCGCGGCGAATGGTACTATCAGGACCTGGGCTCTAAGAATGGGAGTTATCTGGAAGAGATCAAAATCAGCAAGGAGGGGCAGAACGGCCCGCCGATCAAAATGGCTTACGGCGATGTGCTGCGCATGGGGATGACGGAGTTTTCGCTGTTGCCGATCAGTTTGGAGGAACAGAACAACAATACGGCGATGCGCCGGTCGGACACAAAAATGATGTCCATCGG
>DJPG01000118.1:0-2343 GCA_002439735.1 Firmicutes bacterium UBA6418
TCAAACTGGGCTACGGCGGCACGAAGGATGAAATGGAGCGCTTGCTTGCGGACGCCGAGAAGCTGACCGGCGTAAAATACGATATTAGCAATTTATCGGATGTGTATTCGGCGATCCACGCAATCCAGGACAACCTGAACATTACAGGAACTACAGCGGAAGAAGCGGCAAGCACCTTGAGCGGGTCGCTCGCCTCGATGAAAGCGTCTTTTACAAATCTGCTTGGCTACTGGACAATCGGAGAAGATGTTAAACCGTATATTACGCAGTTTGTGCAAAGCGCGGCGACATTCCTGTTTCAGAACCTCGTTCCGGCAATCGGAAACATCCTCGTGCAGCTTCCGTCTGCGCTGGGAACATTCGTAGCAACCGCGCTGCCAATGATCGCAGAGCAAGGAAAGAAAATGATCACAGCGCTCACAGACGCGATTCAAAACGACCTTCCTAAAATGCTGGACGAAGGAGCCGCAGGCGCGGAAAACTTCATCGCCGGCATGGTTGACAAAATTCCGGACGTGCTTACCGGAATCGGGGAAGTTTTAACGAAACTTTTAGACGCAATTTTAACGGCATTGCCAAAATTTGCGGAAAAAGGTGCGGAGATCATCAAGAACCTGGTGAGCGGGCTCGTATCAAAACTCCCGGACATCGCAGCCGGAGCCTTAAAAATTATCACAAAAATATCCGTCACCATCATCAATCACCTGCCGGACATCATCGCCGCAGGTGTGAAGATCATCGTAAGCGTGCTTTCCGGAATTATAAGTGCGATACCGAAGCTGGTCGCAGGGCTTCCGAAAGTAGTGTCCGCAATCGTCAACCACTTCAAGCAGGTCAACTGGGGATCCATCGGAAAGGCGATTATCAGCGGCATCGCGAAAGGTATCCGAAGCGGTATCTCGTCCATCGCAAACGCTGCAAAGGAAGCAGCGAAATCGGCTCTAAACGCTGCAGAGAAGTTCCTCGGCATCAACTCACCGTCTAAGGTGTTCCGAGATCAGATCGGCGGCAACATCACTGCGGGCATGGCGGCCGGCATCACGGACGGACAAAACGAAGTCAACAAAGCGATCAAAAATGCGGCGCTTTCGTCCACAAGGGGATTCGACACAAGCTTCAGCATAAAAGGCGAAGGCTACGCGCAAAAGTCCGCTGCGGAAGACATCCTAAACGGCATCAGCGGCATGGTCGGGAAGCAAAGCGAAACTTACACCATCAACCTGAATGTGGATGGCAAAACGCTTGCGCAGGTTGTGTTCGATCCGTTGGCGGAATTAACCACGAAAAGGAGGGTGGCAATTGGCTATTAGCAACATCACGATTTATAACCAAACCGAAAAGATTGAAATGCCAAAAGTGCGCTACACCTTGACACAGGAAGAGGAATCCGAAGAAAACACCATGATGAGCGGGCGAATCGTCAAAGACATCTTAGGCTATCGTCCGGTCATTGAAGCGGAATGGGAATGGGTTCCCGCGCAGACCATTGCGAAGCTGGCGGCGTGGATCCGAAGCGGAAAGTTTCTGGAGGTAGAGTATCAAGACCTGGACGGGACAACCAAAAAAGAACCGTTCAAATTCTCCCAGCCAGAGCCGGAGGTATTCACCTACCAAAAGGACGGAACTGCAGTGTGGCGAAACGTAAAACTCAAGATGACCGCACAAGAGGTAACAAGCGATGATTGATGTAAACAACATGGCAAGGGATGCGTTCCTCGATGAACGAAAAGCACCGCAGGTCAGAGTGACCTTTAATGGCACGCAGGTCGTTGATCAGGAGAACGTAATATCCGCGAAGCTGCAGGAAGACCTCGCAGATCAGAACATCACGATCGGTTCCGCGTTCTCGCAAAGCTTCGAACTCAAAATGCGTATGCCGGATCCGGGAATCCCGCTGACCGGCGCGTACTTCCTTGCCGAAGCAAGCTTTGACGGAACGAACCGAGCGAAGCTCGGGAAGTTCTACGTAAACGCAGTTTCCACAACGGATAACTACAAAACTGTCTCCATCACAGCAACCGACCGCATGGCGCTCCTGACAGACACCTATACGCCGGCAATCGACTTCCCGGCAACGCCACAGGAGATCCTTGCGGATATCACGAACCAGTACAATCTGGAGCTGGATACCAGTATAAGCTATGCGAATATCTCAATCTCGCAGCTTTATGAAGGAACGGTTCGAGATTACATTGGCTGGATCGCAGGGCTATCCGGGAAAAACGCACGGTTCAACCGGGAAGGAAAACTCACATTTACCTGGTATCATCAAATCGTGGCTGTGTATGGCGATGTAAATCTTGATGATGCTATCGACGCGAAAGACATCGCCTACATCAACGA
>DJPG01000118.1:2423-5394 GCA_002439735.1 Firmicutes bacterium UBA6418
ATGATCGTCGGAAAAGCTTATATCGGGGCAAAACTCAAAGACACGACCAGAGCGCCGCTTGCGGATGTCAATCAGGACGGCATCATAAACGAGGAAGACACAGCAGAGATCCAAGGTTATATCGACGGCACGCCATACGACCCGACGCTGGTCGGAACCGTAAAAGAGTACGCGCAGCTTCTGGACGAAAATCGGATCGAAAGAAACGGCTTCCAGCTATCCGCATCCGAAGTCTACACCATCTCGGCACTGATATCCGGAACCGAAGAAAGCCCGGTTGAATCCGGGGCGGGAAAAGCGATCAGCTTTTACAACCCGTTCATGACAAAAGCCGTTCTCGACCAGATTACGGCAAAGAACCTGCCATTCGCCTACCTTGCGGCGAAAATCAGTTACCGGGGATGCCCGTCGTGGGAAGTCGGAGACATCATCCGGGTGCAGGCGGGCGGAAGCTGGAATGTGCCGATCATGAGCCAGACGCTCGATTTCGGCAAAAAATTATCGGGCGAAATCAAGAGCCTTGGGCTTTCGGATGAAGAGGAGAGCGCGATCCGTGTCGTGCCGGATGTGAAAGAGGTTGAACGGCAGCTGCCGGAGATCAAACAGGTGCTGACGGACATCAACAGCTCGCTCCTAAGTGGGACGGACGGATACATGATCCTAGATAAAGAGGAAATCAATGGTGTCAAACGTTTATCCGGATTCAAATTGATGGACACCCCGACGATTGGAGATCACACCAAAGGCTGGATTGCAAACAAAAACGGCATCGGCTGGTCCGATGACGGATTCAAGACCATTTCGAAGCTAGGCCTAGATATGGAAAATGGAAAGATTTACGCAGACCAGATCGCGGCCGGAGCCATCATCACAAATTCATTCAAAATTGGCGATGCTATGAGTTTTGACGGAGCCACCGGGGAAATTACCTTCGGTTCCGGCGTGAAAATGAGCTGGGCAAGCATCGAAGACCAGCCGGACATCCCAGCGAACCTTTCGGATCTAAACAATGACGAAGGATTCATTAACTCAACGACAGCCACCACGATTACGAATAACGCAATCAGCACGGCGACAATCCGCGCAAATCAGGTGCAGGCGGGAAGTTTCACCATGACCGGGGGCACAATAAAAGTTACCACTTCGGACAATGCAAGTGTCATTAAGTTAACGGGGGATACGTTTTATTCCTTCTTGAAGCCAGAAGGGCTGGAAATGGGGTGGAACGACAGTACAACAAAAGTTTCGTATGTCAGCGCCAACGCCTTCTACCTTGCAAACGGCGCAAAGCAAACAAACATTGCCGCCGGAGAGATCTACATAAACAACTCAAAAGTTGCAACAATAAGTGATTTGTCGGGTTACTACAGCTCCGGTGACAGCATCGATGCTTACCGCGTCATTGCGTCTAGCTACATCCGGGGTCTCAAAATCGTCGCAGAGTCTCCGGGATCCACATCAAATTCTGCAGGAATTCTTTACTCATCAACATACGGCGGGTATACGTTGTGCGAACTTAGCGGCTCGTCAAAGCGGTTCAAACATGGCATTCGCGACTTGACCGATGCGAAAAAAGCAGAATTCAAAAAATTATACGAAATCAACGTGCAAGAGTGGACGTACAACGATGACTACATCGACCCCGCAGATGAGTTATACCAAAAAGAAACGTTCGGCATCATCGCAGAAGACCTGCAGCTGGCAATCCCGTCCGCAGTCACGCATGACGCAGACGGACTGGTCCAGAACTATCGAGACCGCGACCTGCTGAATGCGATGCTGTATCTGTTGCAGGAGCAGAAAAAAGAGATCGATCTGTTAAAAGAAAGGATGGTGAACTGATGGAAAAAGAGAAGATTCAGCAGATGATTAGCACGCTGGCAAGCGTCAAAGTCGAAGTGGCAGAAGCGCCGAAGATCATCGGCGTGATCAACCTACTAAGTCAGGAACTTGCCGGAAGAAAGGAGGAATAATGGCACTGTATACATGGAAAGACGGCGAGCTGGTCACAGCCGCAAAACTCAACGCCTACGGCGAAGGACTGGAGCAGATGAAAGAAGACGCAGAGTCCGCGAAGACCGCCGCCGAATCCGCCAAGACCGCCGCAGAGTCGGCAAAGACAGCAGCCGCCGGATCCGCAACAGAAGCCGCGTCAGCAAAGACAGCTGCGGAGTCGGCAAAAACCGGTGCCGAAAGCGCGAAGACTGCGGCTGCGAGTTCCGCAACCGCCGCCGGAAATGCCAAGACCGCCGCCGAGTCCGCAAAAACAGCCGCAGAGTCAGCAAAGACCGCCGCCGCCGGGTCAGCAACAGAAGCAGCGGCATCAAAAGAAGCCGCCGAAACGGCGAATACTTCCGCGCAGTCGGCCAAGACTGCCGCAGAAACCGCTGCGCAAAGCGCAGAGAGCGCAAAAACAAGCGCTGCAGGCTCCGCAAGTTCTGCCGCTGATGACGCACAACGAGCAGAAGATGCCGTCGCACACAATCCAACAATCCAAAGCGGCGTTTGGTATGTCTGGGATCCGAAAACAGAAGCCTACATATCGACCAACGTCCCTGCAACGGGACAAATGACCGTTGAAGTCACCTATCAGCAGGGCGATTCGGCGACCATGCCGCCAAAAGGCGCATGGCTGACATCTCCGCCGGAAGTCGCGCAGGGAAAGTACCTATGGACCAAAACGCTGTTTAGTGACGGAACTGTTGGTTACAGCGTCGCCCGTCAGGGCATGGACGGAACCGGTGCAGTAATATCTGTCAACGGGAAAAGTGGGGAAGTGACCATCACGGCAGACGACATCGAGGAGGGAAGCGCAAACAAGTATGTCACCGCCGCAGAGAAAGACAAGATTGCAAACCTGCCAGAAAACACGGACACTGCGCTGTCAAAGAAAGTCGACAAGGTCACGGGAAAAGGCCTGTCCACAAACGACTACACAAACACCGACAAAGGAAAAGTAGACAACCTGCCG
>DJPG01000118.1:5404-6005 GCA_002439735.1 Firmicutes bacterium UBA6418
ACGACACCGACACCGAGCTGTCAAAAAAAGCGGATAAACCAACCACCATCACTGGCACCCTATCTGCAGGATCCACATCGCTGGTACTGTCGAATGCAGCCATCACAACAGACTCCACGATTGACATTTATACCGATAAATGGGGTGTAAACCCAACCGATGTCGTTGTGGCGACTGGAAAAGTGACGCTGACGTTTGAAGCGCAAGCGGCGGCACTGAATGTGAAAGTCGAGGTGAGGTAGATGAGTAACTGGTTCAGAACAGGAAGCGGCACGCCGGAGCGCATCAAGCACGCAGACATTCCGGACTACGTGAAGAAAGCTGTCATAGACGTCGCCGACAAGGTCAAAGCTGTACAGACATCAGAATCCATTACATTCATTGCGATGTCTGACGCACATCAGCTGGACGCGAGTGCAAACATCGTTGCGGGGAATCTGCACGCCGGTATGGCGGCGAAAGCACTGGCTTACGTTATCCCGAACATGGATTTCTGTTGTTACCTGGGAGACTACACGGCAGGAACCAGCATGACGACGATCGCCGAAGGCAAGCGGCACATCGCAGAGATCAACGTCGACATTGACGAAGCGTTCAAGGG
>DJPG01000028.1:0-511 GCA_002439735.1 Firmicutes bacterium UBA6418
CCGACCGAAGACGGCAGTCCGCCGATGCCGATCTGAATGGTGGAACCGCTTTCCAGATGCTGCACCACATGGTTAGCGATCTCCTGATCCTCTGCCGACGGCGCTTTGACCTTTAATTCTGCCAGCGGCAGGTTTTCGCCCTCGACGATATAATCTACGTCTTTAATGTTGATCTCGTTGCTGTAGCCGTAAGCGAACGGCATATTTTCGTTGACCTCCACGACGATCTTGCGTGCGCCGCGGATCACACCCAGCATATCCGCGACCTGCGGACCGAGGTTAAAGTCACCGTTGCTGTCCATCGGTCCGACCTGAAACATGGCGACATCAATGTGATTGCCGTTGTCATTCCAAAGCTCCGGTAATTCGCAGAACATCATCGGCATATACCAGCAGTTTCCTTCGTCTGCCATACGACGATCCAGTGCGCTGAAATGCGCGGAAATAAAACGTACGTGCTGTGGACCCTCTTCTCCGAGAGCCGCAGCTGCCCGGTAGGTTGCCAGCGGTT
>DJPG01000028.1:608-23708 GCA_002439735.1 Firmicutes bacterium UBA6418
TTGCGCACGACCTGCGCCGCCGTCTCTGCGGAAACACGCTTGCTTTCATATTCCAATTTGTAATTATTTGACTGCATTCTGATCTCCTTTCGGACTGCTCCGCAGGCCAGTGGTAAAAGTCTTTATGTACCCTATTATCATACCACTTTTTCCCTACGCATGCACGCAAAACTTTACGTTTTCACAGAACCCAAAAGTAACCTTCGGGCAAAAGCGCACCATAATAGACCATGACCACCGGCTCAGCCGGTGGTCATGGTTTCACCAAAATTCCAAATGGGTACCGTCGCTTGCAGGCTTGCAGTATCCACGCAAATGTTTGTTACGGTTTTCGGTCTTTGGGTCTCCTGCGCATCAACGCCGTAGAGGATTAAAGCGAGTTGGTGCCCTGCCGGCAGAACATGGTCGGTCGGTACCATATGGATCTCATAGGGATAGAACTTTCCCGGTACAATCTCTTCCTTGCTCCACAGGCAGCTTCTATTCTGTGCATTGAGCCATCCACGGGAAATCACTTTATACGGAGACGGTTGTTCTTCCAAGCCGAAGGTGTAGGTTCCGTCCTCCTGCTGAATTTGCTCTTCCGTGATGCGTCTGGCATCTCCCAGATCGACCAGCATCGCGCTTAGGATCGCGGTCTTTTGGTCGATGGCCGCGTCAAAGCTGACCTGTATGGTTCCCGCGATGCGAAGCTCCCGCACTCCGGCGATTTCACCCTGCGCAGCACCTGTTTTTCCCAGTGCGTCCCGGAACGGATTCCAGACGAATTTCAGCCGGTTATGATACGCCGGATCATCCTTGAGCACAAGCTCGTCGAGCCATTCCTGGAGGTTATCCTTTGCTCGATCATAAACCGTCTGCGCGAGATCATCGACAAGCATCTTTTGTCCACAGTTCGTAATTGGGAACTGCTCATCCCGACAGCCGACAGGCGGCCAGGTTTCCGATGCCATCCAGACGGACTGGTCTGCGCCGCTTTCGACCAGAACCGCCGGTTCCTGTTCAATGTCGTTGTCAACGCCTTTGAGGTAATGCTCCAGCCAGCGGTACAGAATCGCAAGCATGTGTGAATCCCGAAGCGTATGGATATAGACGTGCGCGCCTTGATGAAGCATCATCTTGACAGGAACGCCTCGTTTTTCCAGCGCTTTGAAGAACGGAATGCACTGGTTTGTCTTCACGTTCCAGTCATTGATACCGTGAACGATGAAAACAGAAGCCTTGATATGTTCTACCAGGTTCAGATAGTTCCGTTCATCCCAAAAACGATTGTAGTTTGCAGAATCACGGTCCTCTCCGGATACCAGTACATCGAGCGCCATATCATAGGCAGCTTTCACTTTTGCGTAATCTGCCGGATCCTTTGCCCTGCTGAAACAGTATTTGGCCAAGATATCCAAGTCGTCCCCCTGCCAGCCGAGCGCCGGCAGGTTTAACCCGCCGGTGCGATAATAATCATACCAATTGGAAATGGCAGCTTCCGGGATGATCGTTTTCAGCCCTTCTACGCCGGTAGTCGCTACACCGATGCACATCGTTCCAAGATAGGATTTGGCAGTCATTGCCACATTTCCGGTACACCAGGATGCCTTGATTTCAATATTGTCTGTTTTGTTGGTAAAAGCCCGGCATCTGCCATTGAGCCAGTCAATGACAGATTTGAAAGCCAGTACCTCCTCCCGGGAGCCGGTTAAGGTAAAACCTTCCGAGCCAAGGGTTCCCAGACCGCCGCAAAGGACGGTTGCATAACCTCTTTCGTTAAAATATTCATAAATGTCAGAAACGCATTCAAATTCCGGTTCTGCCTCAATCGGTGCATGTTCCGCGAAGCCCATAGTCTGCCGTTCCTCTTGGATGCCGGAAGTTATTTTTTTCTCGTAGGCAGCATAATCAAAGCGGATCTCCGCTTCGGTAATCTGCTGTGCCGGGAAAACTTTGACTTCCTGGTCTACATTGTGAGGCACATACCAGTCTTCATTGCAAGTCATCATATATGGATTTGCGATGAAAATCGCCGGTACCTTTGTGCCAGCAGCCGTTTCATGCGGCAGACGCAAATAAACTGCGATTAAGTCCCGTTTCCCGTCACCATCCGTATCCACCGGTGTTTCAACATAAACGCGTTCTGTTAAGTATGGTTTTGGTTTCTTTTCCATCTTAGTTGTTAGCTTCCTTTTTCTTTGTTTTTTTCAGATACTTGATCCATACACAAACGAAGATGATACCCAAAACGAGCATCGCGATCAAAAATCCGAAATACTGTCTGTATCCGGTCACGCCCGGGTTACTGTCAATCAGAGCACCTGCCAAAAGAGAGCAGAAGATTTCCGGGAGGTATCCTACCGTAGAGATGATGCCGGCCGCTGTGCCGGAGTACTGCTGCGGGATCGCGCCTTCATCCATCATTGCCCAGGTCATCGCATAGTTGACGTTATAGAAGATATAGATGAGAATAAACAATACCGTAAAGGCTGCAATACTGCTTGCCTTGGTTGGAAGGAGCAGAATGCCCAGCGTACCTGCTGCCATAATGATAAAGGAAATCAGCAGCATCTTGCCGGTACCGACTTTATCTGTAATGTATCCGCCGCCAACGTTACCAAACAGGGAGAACCATCTTTTTAATGCAGCAAGCGTTGCCGCAAAAGTTACAGAAGCCCCTAGAATTCCTGTCGCATATGGTGTAAAATAGTAGAGGGACAGTGTGAAGACGTAATTGCAGAATGTAACGAAGCCAATGATCCAAACTGCAGGAAGTTTGAGCACTTCCCCAATTCCCTTAAAGGAAATCCTTTCACTTTCTTCAATTTTATCGTCTTTGACAGTCAGAAAAGACAGTACACCCATTAAAATAGTCAGCACGGAATAGAAGATGATCACATATCTCATACCCTGTACCTGGTCTTCCATCTGTCCCGCACCGATTCTGAACGCAACAACCGCAGCCATTGCCATCAATGCAGCGCCGATTCCTCTGCCACCTTCGAAGAAGCCAAAAGCTTTTCCCTGGTCACCGGATCCGGAAAGAATCCGTACCGCTTTTACACAAGCCGGCCAGAATGCAAACAAAGAACTGATGCCCCAGAACGCATATAAGCAAACCAGCGCCGGAAAGCTCAGCGGAAGCAGATGTACAAATCCTCCGAGCCCTGTTCCAACCAGGGATACCGTCAGAATGGTTCTGGTAGAAAAACGGTCAGCAACAACACCGCCGAATAAGTAAGAAATCATTCCGAATACACCTAGGACACTGCCGAACACACCCATCTGTGTATTGGTAAGATGATAGGTTTCCAGATATACATCATAGTAGTCAAAACGGAAGTAAGGTAATCCGTAGATGATCGCACCACCAAATGCGACAATCAGGATTGCCAGAAAGTTCTTGGACATCTTTTCGCCCAAGCCAATCTTTGCAAGTAACTTGTTCATGATTTGTCTCCTTTTCTTGTAAAAATCACTTGATTAGAATAATCTATATACTTCGGAAAATTTGTTCCGCAAGTAGGCTATATAGTCGGAGGAAGCAAGCGGTCTGCCACAGGCTCTTTCAATCAGTTCATGACTGGAATACAGCGAACCATGCCGATAAATATTTTGCGAAAGCCAGTTGTGAATTTCTTCAAAACGTCCGCCTGCCATCCGTTCATTGATATCGCCGATCTGCTCATTCATCGACGCCCAGAGCTGCGCCGCGGCAATGTTGGCAAAGAAGTAGGATGGGAAATAGCCGACATACCCTGCCGCCCAGTGAATATCCTGCAGCACGCCTTCTGCATCATTTTGAGGAACAATGCCAAGCGATTCTTCATATTTCCTTTTCCAAGCTTCCGGCAGGTCGTCCACGTTCAGCGTTCCGCCGATGATTTCTTTTTCCAGCTCATAACGAATCATGATATGTAGCAGATAGGTCAATTCATCCGCTTCTAGGCGAATCAGCGATGGATATGCGTCATTGACGGCTTCGTAGATTTCCTGTGGTGTATATGCTTTCAGCTCCGGCACAATCTCCGTAAGCGGTTCATAGATAAATTGCCAGAAGCCCTTGCTGCGGCCGATAATATTTTCATACAGTCTGCCAATCGCCTCCTCCATTGCAAAGGACGGAACCTCAGCAAGCAATGTGCCAAGCAGTTGTTTACTGATAGACTGTTGATAGAGACCGCGTCCACCACAATGCAGGATGTTAAAAATACCGCCCCAAAGTTCATGCTCCGAAAAGGTATTGACTACACGTACATCATCCGGCGAGCTTGCCAAAATCGTCGGGTGGGAGCCAATATCGATTCTGCCGCTGTCAAAGCAAAATCCAATCTTTTCTAAAATCATCGTCCAAACTGCCTGTTGTCGCTCCTTGCTGACCGAACCGAGTTGAATCGGCTTCGGTACTTCGCCCTCTTGCTTTTTTTCTGCAATGAGATTCAAAAGCGTAATCAAAACCGGTTTGATTTCCGATACCATTGCATCCATAGTATCAACCGTCAGACCTTCTACATAATATTCCAGCAGCGCATCGTAAGGATTGTTTTGATATCCCCAATACTCCGCGAACTGGCGAAAGGTTTCAAAAATTTTTTTCAAATAGGGTTGAAATACGTCAAACGCATGTTTTTCTTTTGCTTCCGCCCAGATCTGCTCAGATACCGCAATCAGCTCAATGTACTGTTGATATTCATGTTCGGGAATTTTTCGTATGTTTTCCGCACTGGCAGTTAATTTCCGAATCATCGCGTTGGTAATGAAATCATTGTGGCGATTATGATCAAAATATTGTACCAATCGTTGGAACTCACTGTCTGCCAGAAGTTTATATTGCTCACCTGCCAGAAACGACATCACCTTACTTCTGTATCCAATTGCGCTCTTTGGCATATAAGTAATCTTATCCCAGTAAATAAGGGAATTTGTCGTATATTTGAGATATTCTATTTTTTCAATGATAGATCTAAGTTCCGCAAGCTTTGCCTGATCGTTCATAGGTCTTCCTCTTTTCGATTATATTTCTGAAATAATGTAAGCATAACCAGGGCTGCCAGAAAATACAAAGCCGCTGCGATATAATAAGCGGTACGGTAGCCTTCCTGTGTGACGAAAAGGATTTTGCCGGTAAAATTTCCGCTCATAATGCTGACGATGCCTGCCATAAAATTGACGACCGAAGTAAAGGCCGGACGCAGGTTCTTCGGTGCGATCATCATAGAAAGTGAGCTTTCCGCGGGACTTCCCAGATTTGCAAGCCCTGCCCGCATGAACAGGCTAAGGCCAACCATCGGAATCATTGCCTTGCCGAACTGATCTCCATTGGCAATGATCAGCATGAATGGAACAGAAAGCAGCACAGTAAAGCAAATGGTTCCCACAGTACCAAGCTTTTTCACTGCATACGGTGTAAACAGCATGAAAATGACAATGGCCGCGTAAGAGACGGAAACCAAAAGTGAAGAGGTCGCCTTGTCAATATGCAGGTTTCGGTTCAGGAAAACTGTGTAATAAGAGGTAAACAGCCCCATAGCAAAGGAAATCAGTGCCCAGTAAAGCAAATACATGAGCGCATCTTTGCGAAACAGCACCGTGACGATGTCATGTACTTTTTCACTGAAACTTTGCTTCGTCTTCTGACTGTGATCAGCCGTTGCCGCAAAATCTTCTTGCTCTTCTCTGATGAAGAAAATCGGGATCACGGAAAGCAAAGTCACAATTCCTGTGATGATCAGTACATCCCGGTTTCCATCAAGATATGCAGCCTTCGTGCTTTCGGTTACATCTGCAATATATTCGGTCAGTTTTCTTGCCTTTTCATAGGTAATACCTGCATGTGCCGAGAATAGCTTGACGGTTGCTGCCCCTCCCAGGAAAGTGGTCAGGAAATAGCCGACATAGCCCATATAGTAGGTTCTGGTATACCAGTCAATGCTCTTGCTTCCGGCACTGTCTGTATAAGCTGCAACATAAGGCGCCAGCATGATAAAATGCAACTGTACACCGGTCAAAGCCAGAAGTGTTGACAGATAGAAGATCACTTCAGATTTTATATAAACAACGCAGAAAAATGCTGCGGAGGTTGCAACTGCACAAAACAAAAGCAACTTCTTGTAACCGCTCTTTGGCACCAACAGCAGAAGTAGTGCACTGAAAAAGGTTGCATAACCGTAAAAAGCCCAGAAGGAAGTTGCCACCTCAAGAGATACTTCCTGCAGATAGTTGACATAGGTATCATATAAAATACCACTTGCCAGATTGTTGATCACATAACTGACAATAAATAAAATCAAATTGCGTTTATGTCTTTGCTGCATTGAAGAAATGGTTTCCGTCATAATGATTTTCTCCTCATATCATATCCGTTCTATCTGCTCATATTCGTCGGCTGTCGATTTCTTATTTCAGATTATATTGGGTAAAAAACGGATGTAAGGTATTACCGTTAAACCGCGGATCAAATCCCGGTCGATGAAGGATCTCTGTATCACCTGTCTGTTCCAGACGTTTCCGCGCTGCAAGAATTTCTTCATTTTCAATTTGCTCCATGATGGCAAGGAAGACTCTGGCTTCTCGCTTCATTTTCTGCAGATTGAATTTGTGTGTGCGCACGGTCGCTGCACTGATGCCCATTTCTTCGCAAAGGTCTTTGTTATCCTTCTGTTGATATAGCCCGGCGAGTACGTCTTTTTGGGTGTCCGAAAGTCCGTTGATCTGCTTGTCTAATTCTAACAGGCTCCAAAAAACACCGCCATGCGCATCATAAACATGCTCCTGCGTGGCACGCAGTGCCTGCACTTGTTTGCCGCGCGATTCATAAATACGTCCTTCTTCAAACTTCGCACCACAAAAAATGCACTGGTAAATTTGTGCTTCCGCAGACCACACATAGCCACGTGTCAATTCTTCTAAGGTCAGTTCTTTGAATTCCATGCGACGTGATCCTTTCTTTTGTTACATCGACATTTTCCTTATTTGTTTTCTTATTCATAAACATTTGTCAATATTGTTTGCTAACAAGTAAACAGTAACACATTTTTGCTTCCGTTTCAATCATTTTTTTGATTGTTTCGCAAAAAAACAGTACCCTCCGAAACGACCTTGCGGTCATTCCGTGTGTGGTACTGTTTTTCAGATCATCTACCATCAAAGAAGTCACCGCACGCTACGGCTGCAGGCGGTTCCGGTCGCGTGGGAAAGCGGCTGCTTCGCGGATGTTTTCCAGACCGAGTAGTTTTTCAACGACGCGCTCCATGCCCAGGCCAAAGCCGCCGTGCGGCGGCAGGCCGTATTTGTGCATCGTCAGGTAGTTTTCAAAGTCAGCCGGGTCCATATGGCGTTTTTTCATCTTGGCGACCTGCTGGTCGTAATCATGGATGCGCTGGCCGCCGGTGGTGATTTCCAGTCCGTTCAGCAGCAGATCGTAGCTCAAGGTATACCGCGGATTTTCCGGATCATCCATCGCGTAAAACGGCCGTTTGACCGACGGATAATGGGTCACGAACACCAGCGGAGAACCGGTTTCCTCGAGGAAATGCTGCCCCAGCCATTTTTCTTCTTCCGGTGAAAGGTCGACCGGATCGGTGATCTTCTTACCGCTAGCCTTGGCGTAGAGTTCTTTGGCGTCGACAAAACGGATCTGCGGGGTCTGTACCGTTTTCAGATCGGGCAGGCGCTGATCCTTGCCCAGCACCAAATCCAGTTCGCCCGCGTATTCCCGGTTCAAGAGATCGAAGATGTAGACAAACATGCGCGCTTCCAGTTCCATCAGATCTTCAAAGCTGTCGATAAAGCCCATTTCCAGATCCATGCCCTGAAACTCGGTCAAATGGCGCGGCGTGTTGGAATTTTCTCCACGGAACACCGGTCCGACCGTAAAGACCTTTTCAAAGACGCCGACCATCGCCTGCTTGTACTGCTGCGGGCTTTGATTCAGATAGGCACGCTGGTCGAAGTATTTGACCATGAACATATCCGCGCCGCCCTCGGCGCCGCCCATGACCATCTTCGGCGGCACAAACTCTACGAACCCCTCTTCACGAAGGAAACTGCGGAAACCGTACATCACGCCGTCCGCGACGCGTATGATCGCACGGATCCGCGGGTTCCGCAGGGCGATGACCCGGTTGTTGAGCATGGTATCCAGCTGCAGATTTTTGATCTTGCGGTCATTAGAGATTTCCAGCGGCAGTTTTTCGGCTGCGCCGCCGACTTTCGTGATCGTTTCCATCTTAATATCAAATCCCAGCGGGCTCCGCTCGTCGGCAGCGATCCGGCCGTCGAGAAGGACCCAATCCTCCGGCTGGACATCATGGATGTCAAAGTTCGACTTTCCTGCCTCCCAGACGCACTGGAACACGCGTCTCGGACTCCGGATATTGACAAAGGCAAACTCGCCCATATCCTTGATGTGATGAATCGCGCCTTTCACACTTACCGGATCACCGTCCTTCAGCGTTCCTTCTGCAAATTTCTGTATTACAATTTCAATGTCGCGTGTCTCACACGGCTGCTGTAAATCGATATATTTCATGACTGTTTCCCATTCTTTCTATTGTTATTTTGCGCACGCACGGCAAATTATACATTTCCCTTTTGCCGTCCTGTCTACCTGCGTGCAATTTCTTCTTTTACCAGCTTGTTGACCAGCGCCGGATCGGCCTTGCCCTGCAAACGGCGCATACACTGTCCGATGAAGAATCCGTAGACTTTTTCATCGCCTGCCTTATACTGCTGTATCAGGTCTTCATGCTCACTCAGAACCGCCTGCACAACCTGCTCGATCATGCTGCTGTCTTCAATGGCTTCCATATGGTGCTCCCTCACGTAAGCTTCGATGTCAAATGTCGGATCACCCACAAAGACCTTTTCAAAAAGCTCCTTGCCCATAACACGGTTGACCTTGCCGCTTACCATCATCTTGACGAACTTCGCGAAGATCTCCGGCACGATGGCAACCTCCTCAGCACCGACTTTATGCTGTCCCATCAGATAGATCGTGTGACCGATCAGCCAGTTTGCCGTTTCCTCCGGTTCCCCGCTCAAGGCCGCCGTCTGCTCAAAAATCTCCGCAAACTGCTTCTCCTCGGTCAATAGCTTTGCTGTCTTTTCACTCATGCCGTAGTCCTGCATGTAGCGTTTCTGCTTGGCTTCCGCCATTTCCGGCTGGGCCTCGGTCAGCCGCTGCATCATCGCGTCGTCGATGGCGATCGGCGGAATATCCGGTTCCGGGAAATAACGGTAATCCTGCGCGTTTTCTTTGGAACGCATGGAATAGGTCTTGCTGCGGTTGTCGTCCCACCGTCTGGTCTCCTGCACGATAGTTTCACCGAATTCCAACGCGTCGATCTGCCGCTGGGCTTCAAACGCGATAGCCCGCTCGATGGACTTAAAGGAGTTGATGTTCTTCATCTCGGTACGAGTCCCGAACTCCGCAGAACCTGCCTCCCGGACCGAAAGGTTGACGTCAGCACGCATGGAGCCTTCTTCCATCTTGCAGTCGGAAACGCCCAGATACTTGAGCGTGGATTTCAGCTTCGTCAGATAGGCGATAACCTCTTCACTGCTGCGAAAATCCGGTTCGGAGACGATCTCCAGAAGCGGCACGCCGCAGCGGTTGTAGTCCGGATAGGACACATCGCCGAACGGAGAATGTACCAGCTTGCCCGCGTCTTCTTCCATGTGGATCTCGTGGATGCGGATCTCCTTTTCCTTGCCGGAGGCCGTGGTAATATGCACCTTACCATCTCTGGCAAACGGCAGATACAGCTGTGAAATTTGATAAGCCTTCGGCAGATCAGGATAAAAATAATTTTTGCGATCGAATTTACTGTATTTGGTAATATCACAATTCAACGCGATTCCGGTCTTGACCGCGTACTCCAGCACCCGCTTGTTCAGCACCGGCAAGCTTCCCGGTTGCCCTGTGCAGACCGGACAGCAGTGGGTATTCGCCTCTCCGCCGAACGCTGTTGTACAGGAACAGAAAATTTTTGTCTTTGTGTTCAGTTCTACATGGACTTCCAGCCCCATCACGATTTCCCAAGCCATTTATCTCACCTCCTGTTCACTGTACGCTGCGCCGCTCATATCGCGCGCGATGCCGCTCTGCGTGCTGCCGGGTCGTTTTCGATGAAAATCAGTCATCTGCTGGAACCTATAGCCGATGTTCAGGACTTTTTGGTCGTCCAGCGCCGAACCGATGATCTGCACACCGATCGGCATGCCTTTCGGATCAAAGCCCGCCGGAACGCTCAGCCCCGGCAAACCTGCGATGTTGACGGAAACCGTAAAAATGTCCGACAAATACATCTGCAGCGGATCCTTTAAGCTGTCCCCCAGCTTTGGTGCGGTCGTCGGCGCCGCCGGCAGCAAGATCGCATCGCATGTCTGAAAGATCTCATCGAAGGATTTTTTAATCAATGCCTTGACCTGCAGCGCTTTCTTATAGTAAGCATCATAGTAGCCGGAGCTGAGGACGAACGTTCCCAGGAGGATCCTCTTTTTGACTTCGCTGCCGAAGCCCTCGGCTCTGGTCTTACAGTACATTTCCATCAGATCGTCGTAGCTTTCGGCCCGATACCCGTACTTCACGCCATCGAAACGGGACAGGTTGGAGCTTGCTTCCGCTGCTGCGATGATATAATAGGTCGGGATCACATACGGAAGAAAATCCATGCTGATGCGGCTGATTTTTGCTCCGGCACGTTCTAAGGTCTCTGCCATATCCAGGGTCGCCTGGCGGACTGCCTCGTCCACGCCATCCTCGATGCAGTCCGGCACTGCGATCCGCATGCCGCGCACATCGCCATCCAGTCCTGCCAGATAATCCTTTGGCTGCATGCTGTCAGGAAGAGAGGTTCCGTCTTTTTCATCGTTGCCGCTGAGGATATCCATCATAGCCGCACAATCTGCCGCGTCCTTTGCGATCGGGCCGATCTGATCCAGGGACGAGGCATAAGCGATCAGACCATAACGGGAAACCATACCGTAAGTCGGCTTAAAACCGGTCACCCCGCAGTAGGAAGCCGGCTGCCGGATGCTGCCGCCGGTGTCGGAGCCAAGCGCGATGACAGCTTCCTCTGCGGCTACCGCAGCCGCGCTGCCGCCGGAAGATCCTCCCGGCACATGCGCCGTGTTCCATGGGTTATAGGTCGGTCCGTAAGCCGAGGTTTCGGTGGTCGAGCCCATGGCGAATTCGTCCAGATTGGTCTTGCCCAGTGGGATCATGCCCGCCGCTTTCAGCTTTTCGATCACTGCCGCATCGTAAAACGGCTTGAACTCTCCCAGTATTTTGGATGCACAACAGGTTTTCACTTCTTTGGTACAGATATTGTCCTTGATGGCGATCGGTACACCGGCCAGCGGTGAAGCCGCCAGCGCCGGATCTCCGGCTTCGATGCGCCGCTGGATCTCCGCGGCAGCCTGCTGGATCGCTTCCGCCTCTGTCTCCTGCTCCGGAAAGGTCAGATACGCATGCAGGCTGCCGTCTGTTTCTTTTACCTGTTCCATGACCGCCTGTACGGCCTCAACTGCGGTCAGCGTTCCTTCTTTGATGGCGGCTCCCAGTTCCAGCGCCGTCATACTTATGATTTTCATTCTATCCATCATTTTTTGTCTCCTGTATTTTCAATCTCTCTCAGAATTTTCCGAAGCATTCCTCTTCATCCGATTCTTTTCGTCTTGCTTCTCCACAGATCTGTCAGTCGATCGTTCTCGGTACGACCGGCATATCATCCTCGGTTTGCGGCATATTTTTCAAAATCTCTTCTTTCGTATTGGATATTCCCACACGATCCTCCCGCATCACATTGGTGATATCAAACACATGGGACAGAGGCTCGATGCCGGTCGTATCCAAGCTGTTCAAGACATCCATATAGGTGACCACTGCACCCAATTCATCCTGCATTTTTTCTGTTTCCGCTTCGTCCAGACTGATCCTGGAAAGCTCCGCAACATAAGTTACCATTTCTTTTGTCATTCTTGTTTTTTCTTCCATTTTGTCCTCCGTCTCATTTCTGCCCTGCGCTTGCGCAGCACCCGGGTTCCGCGCTGCGCTGCATTTTCATGCGCCGCACAGTCCCTATTCTGTGTCACATTAACGCAATGCCTCGATCATTGATAAACGTATCGGGAATGAAAAAAGAAGCCTTTTTCATCCCTCTTATGGGACGAAAGAAAGCTTCCGCGGTACCACCCATATTAACTGCAGCCGGAGCCATTTTACGCCTGCCTCCTGTGCATCCTGCAGTTCTCTTTCTTTGCGGCTGTCACGCTCCGCCTGCGTCCGGTTCTACTTGGAACTGATGCGGCTGCCTGCACTGCTGTGCTCGCCGTGCAGCATAAACTCCGTTCTTCCGGCTGCTCTCGGTTGTTCTTCTCCCGGCCGCTCCATACCGCCCTCTCACCATCGGCGGTTCGCTGTGATGCGCCAAACCCGGGATACTCCTCCGGTCCATGCATTTGATGTTTGTTTTGTATCTCTATAGTTTGTATTTATACCACAACAAAAAACAAAAATCAAGTATTTTTGTTAATTTCAACAATATTTTTTCATTTTTATTTCACATTCGAACAATTCAATTCCCATGATAAATTCTTTTGCAGTGAAACAGGCGTGGGGTCCCGGACATGCCGCAGCATGTTCGGAGCCCCACGCCTGTTTTATCTATCATGCAATGAGAGGAAAACTGCTACTCCATATTTTTGAGCGCCTCACCCAGTGGGATCTTGCGGATCCGGCGCATCTGCACCAGATAGACTACCGCATAGCAAGCTGCTCCGATCGCCACCATCGCCGGGTAGATCCACGGCGCGACGTAATACGTCAGCCAGCCGTTGAAGCTTTGCATCATGATGTAGTATACGGCTCTGATGAACCAGTTGCTGAGCGGCAGGCTGACAAGCAGCGAAACCAGCATCACAAGGCCCGTCGTCACATGATACAGGTTTGTGATCTCACTGTTGCTGTAACCCAGAATCTTCGTCATCGAGATCGCCTGTACGTTTTTCTCGATCACCTGCTTGGACAGCAGGTAAATGACCACCAGATAGAGGATCACCGCGAAGAAGGCCAGCAGCCAGAACGCGCCGCCCATGGAGTCTGTCAGCTGGTCGGCGACCGTCGTCAGATCGCTCTCCGTAATGATCGTCGAGACCAGACTGTCATCGATATCGTCCAGCTTTTCATCGGAGAAATACCCGCTGAAATAGTGCTCGTCTTTCTCGAACATTTCCCGGAAATCGTCAAGATTCATAAACAGCGCCAGCGTCGCCGGATAATGATAGCTTGCATCCACTGTGAAATCATAGCTGTCGTCCGCGTATTTCTCTATCAAAGTCACGGTATCGCCCTGCTGCACGCCGTACTTTTCCATATAGCCGTCCGACAGCAGCACTTCGCCGTCCGGAATCGCCTCTCCGAAATACTTGGAATCTTCGCGGATGCCGTATACCGTGATCTCCTCGCCGCTTGTATTTTCCAGAGAAAGCACCGCGTACTTCTCCGCGTCCTCCACGTTCGTCTCCACCGGCACTTTCAGAATGTACTGATAGGCTGCCAGTTCGGAATCGAGCACTTCTCCTTTAAAATGATCCAGCAGCGGACTCAGCATCAAGCCGAAGAACAGCAGGAAGCTGGCCATCAGCACGCCTAAGAATAAGGTCAGGTATGCGGTCAGGTTCTGCCCGATGACCCGCAGGCGAAAACGCGTCAGGAAGCGGAAATGGCGCAGCGGCATGACTTTTTTCGTTTTTCGGGTCGAAAGCTCGTGACGCAGGAATTGCAGCGGCGGCAGTTTCAAGGTCGCACAGAGCACCAGCAGGATCACGACCATGACGATGATGCACGGAATGACGGTTGTCAGCACAAACGCGCGCGAATTCCACCGGGTCTCGTAGGTCGGCAGCGAATAGCTGTGATAGTACATATCTACGACCATAAACTTGAACACCGTATAGCCGAGCACATTGCCAACCGCCGCCGAAAACACGGTGACCAGTGACGGCAGGATCATATAATGCCGTACCAGTTCCCCTCGGCTGTAGCCGGAGGCACGCAGCGTTCCGATCGTACCGGCTTCCCGCTCGATCGTGTTTTTGGTCGTTACGCCGAAGATGAACGCCAAGATCGCCATGATGATATACAGCATCGTGATGACCATCACCTGATCCCCGCCGATATCCTCTCCGGTAAAGACGATCGCCTGATTGTTTCCGGCTTTGACAAAATCGGTCAAAAGGCCGGTCTTAGCCAGAATATCCTTGAGATCATCGCCTTTCTCCGAAGCAGCGGTATCGCGCAGGCTGCGGTCATCGTTGACCCAGGCATAGGTATATTTGATGTGGTCATCTGTCAGTTTGTCAAAGGCTGCGTCCGTCACACAAGCGACCGTAAAGGTGCTGGCGTTGAACATCATATCGGTATTATTCTTAAACAGCGCGCTGTAATCTGAGAACGCAGCAAAACCGCTGACCGTGAAAGTCTGATCGTCCAGGCGCATCGTATCGCCGATCGCAATTTCGTTGTTCTCCGCGTACAGGCGATCGATGACGATCTCATCGTCTGTCTCCGGCATACTGCCCTCCATCAGGCAGATGCGGTCGACCTCCGTACGCGGCTTGTATACCCGCACACTATTCGTATCCGAAAGTTCAAAGTCCTTATAGAATAACGGATAGATCCGCACCTCTTCCGCTTCCAGATCCTCCTGCAGCGTGTCCGGGATCTCGATCGCTAGAGTAAAATGCCCGTCCTCGACCGTATATTTTTCAAAGCTGTCGTCGTAAGCGCCCTTCATGCTGCCGCCGGCGACCAAAAAGCCGGAAACAAAACCGATGGTCAGCGTCAGGAACAGAAACAGCGCCAGGTACTTGCCGACATCCTGCTTTAATTCTCGCCGGATGCGTTTGTTCAGCGGATTCTTTCTCTTCGTTTTTTTCATAGATTCCCGCCTCTTTTCTACCATTCCAGCTCGGCCGCCGGGATCTTGGCGGTATTTTCGTCGATGCTGCGGATCTGCCCATCACGCAGCCGTACGACCTGATCGGCCATGTTCCGGATCGCGTCATTATGGGTGACCAAGATCACAGTACAGCCGAATTTTTGATTAACTTCCTCGATCAGCTTAAGGATCTCCTTGGACGTGTTGTAATCCAGCGCACCGGTCGGCTCGTCGCAGAGCAGGATATCCGGATTCTTGACCACCGCTCTGCCGATCGCGGTTCGCTGCTGCTGTCCGCCTGAGAGCTGATTCGGGATCTTATCCTGATGTTCCCAAAGTCCCAGCGTCTTTAGTATCTCATCGACGTCCAGCGGGTGTTCGGACAGATATGCACCGGTTTCGATATTTTCCTTGACCGTCAGGTTCGGAATCAGATTATAGGACTGGAACACATAGCCCAGATGGCGCCGCCGATACATCGTCAGCTGCTTTTCGTTCATGCTGCGCATCGCTTCTCCGTTAATGGAAACGCTGCCGCTGTCCGGCGTTTCGATCCCGCCGATGATATTGAGCAGCGTGGATTTACCGGAACCGGACGGCCCCAGTAGCACACAGATCTTGCCCTTTTCCACGCCAAAGCTGATGCCCTTGAGCACCTCGGTTCGATTCTCGCCTGCTCCGAATGACTTGCGGAGCTCCTGGATTTGAAGATACATGATATTGCCTTTCTTTCGTGTCTGGTAGATTTTCCGTTCGATCTTCTGTGTATACGCAGTAGATTCTTTCTCTTTAGCGGTTAGTCATTGCTAACCATCAAATGAAAAAACAGACTAACCGAAAGCATCGGAAGCGACGCTCGCAGTTAGTCTTTGCTAACTCTTTTTCTATGATACCACTTTTTGAAGCCTTGTCAAGCAGGCAAGATCACTTTTTTCATATTTTTTGAGTTTTTTCTCGTATTATCCTTAGTCTTCCTGCGCGGATCCCGTACCTGCGGATATTTTGCTCTCAAAGCGGTTTTTAGAGGTAATCTCCGGGATCTCGGTCGGATAGCTTCCGTCAAAGCAGGCCGTGCAATAGCCCGTTCCGTGCAGGCCTTTGGCGATCTGCTTGACGCTTTCGACACTCAGATAGCCGAGCGAATCAACGCCGATGATCTTAGCGATCTCTTCGACGGAGTGACTTGCGGCGATCAGATTTTCCCGCGAATCGATATCCGTTCCGTAATAGCACGGGTTCAGAAATGGCGGTGCCGATACACGCATATGGATCTCCTTGGCACCCTCTTCGCGCAGCAGCTTGACGATCCGCGCGCTGGTCGTCCCGCGCACGATCGAGTCGTCGATCATCACGATCCGCTTGCCGCGTACCACATCTGCGATCGGATTCAGCTTAATCTTGACCTTGTCCTCCCGGCTTTTCTGTCCCGGCTGAATAAATGTCCTGCCGATATACTTATTCTTGATGAAGCCGATCTCGTAAGGGATACCTGACTGCTTCGCGTAGCCGACCGCAGCATCCAGTCCGGAGTCCGGTACGCCGATGACAACATCTGCCTGTACCGGGTGTTCCAGCGCCAAAAATGCGCCCGCGCGCATTCGCGCGTTATGCACACTGCAGCCGTCGATCACCGAATCCGGACGCGCAAAATAAATGTATTCAAACACGCAGAGCGCTCCCTCCGCCTTTCCACAGTGATCCGTGATGGAACGCACGCCGTCTTGTTCAAAAACGACGATCTCACCCGGCAGGATGTCGCGGATGAATTTCGCACTGACCGCATCCAATGCACAGCTTTCAGATGCAACCACATATCGTCCATCCTCCGTTTTACCGTAGCAGAGAGGCCGAAAGCCGTTCTCATCCCGTACAGCAATCAACTTAGACGGTGACATGATCACCAAAGAATATGCGCCCTTAATCCGCATCATTGCCTGGTTGACCGCCTGCTCAATCGACGGCGCATGCAATCTTTCCTTGGTAATGATATAGGAAATAACCTCCGTATCGCTGGTCGTGGAAAAAATGGAGCCCTCCAGTTCCAGTTCGCGCCGGAGCTGTTCGCAGTTGACAATATTGCCGTTATGCGCCAGCGCCATTCTGCCCTTGATATGATTGACCACGATCGGCTGCGCGTTGCTGCGGTCATTGCCGCCGGTTGTGCCGTAACGCACATGTCCGACCGCCATATTGCCCTCACCGAGGCTTTCCAGGATCTGCGGTGTAAACACGTCATTGACCAGTCCGGTGTCCTTATATGTCTGAAACAGTCCGTCATCGTTGACCACGATGCCGCACGATTCCTGCCCTCGATGCTGTAGCGCAAACAGACCGTAATAAGCGGTGCTCGCTGCATCGGTTTTTTCCGGAGAAAACACACCGAACACGCCGCATTCTTCTCTTAATGTGCTCATTTGTACGCCTCCCGCATTTTACGCGCCGAAAACACGCTTCATCATTTCGTTGTAGGCGTCTTCCACGCCACCCATATCACGGCGAAAACGGTCTTTATCCAGCTTTTCATTAGTTTCGCTGTCCCAGAAGCGGCAGGTATCCGGCGAAATCTCGTCTGCCAGCACGATCGTCCCATCCGCAAGTCTGCCGTATTCCATCTTGAAGTCTACCAGTTTGACTTTACGTTCCAGAAAGTATGCCTTAAGAATCTCATTGACCCGGAACGCATAGTGCTTGATCGTCTCGATCTCTTCCATGGTTGCCAGACCCAGCGCACGCGCGTGATAACCGTTGATCAGCGGGTCATGCAGTTCATCGTTTTTATAGGAAAACTCGATCGTCGGTTCGTCAAAGACAATACCTTCTTTCACACCGTAGCGTTTCGCGAACGATCCTGCGGAAATATTGCGGATGATGACTTCCAGCGGTACGATCGATACTTTCTTTACCAGCGTGTCGCGGTCGCTGAGTTCCTCGACAAAATGTGTCGGGATCCCTTTTTCCTCCAGCATCCGGCAAAGATAGTTTGACATTTTGTTGTTGATCACACCCTTGCCCGCGATTGTTCCCTTTTTCAGTCCGTCCAGTGCGGTCGCGTCATCCTTGTAAGATACAATCACATAGTTCGGATCGTTGGTGCTGTATACTTTTTTTGCCTTTCCCTCGTAGAGTTGTGTTGTCTTTTCAATCTTTTCCATTGTCCTGCCTCCCTAAAAAGATTCTGCAAATCATAATATGTTATAGCACTTGTCGAATGATTTGTCAATTATCCTTTCGATTGTTCGCCTGATTTTCCGAAAATTTCTTCCAAGTTTCCGGCAAAAATGCGTCAAAATACGTACATTCCGCAGACATCGCAATGTAAAAATCCGAGAAAGCAGGTTTTGTTGACTTTCTGCTTCGGAAAAAAACTCACAGAATCGCGGCAAAAATTTTCGAAACCTCTTGACGAAATCACTCTGCTGTGATAAGATACAAAAGATGGTTTTTAAAACTAAATTGGTTTTACATCAGTGTGCGGAAGTGGCTCAGGGGTAGAGCATCGCCTTGCCAAGGCGAGGGTCGCGAGTTCGAATCTCGTCTTCCGCTCCATTTTTATTATATAGGAAAGATATCGCTATGCGATGTTTCCGGAATAACGGCAAAAGCACCTTGCGGAGCGGCGCTCACAGATGAGTGCCATGTGCACATAGAAATCACAGGTTTCGTTATCTGTACTTTTGTCCTTATTCTAAATCTAAAAAGAAAATACATGCGCGATTGGCGGAATTGGCAGACGCACCAGATTTAGGTTCTGGCGGGAGACCGTAGGGGTTCAAGTCCCTTATCGCGCACCAAAAAAGGCTCAGGTGTTGAGATTTCAATGTCTGAGCCTTTTCTTTCACTTTTTCTGCCGTTTTACCTGAATATGGATCCGTCCTTTTGCCGATCGTGCTTTCACCGTCACAGTATAACTGCCGTTTTCTATCCTTGGATACCGATACAGACAACGGTTGCGCAAACAGCCTCGCACATGTTATAAAGGGCGCTGACAATTCCCAATATCCCAAGCTTTTGTATCAAAGTTTTTTCATCGTCTTCCTCCTCAAAAAAGCGCCGCACATGGTTTCGAAGCTTCTCGAAACATTCGCTTTTCCTTTCCGGCTGACGGTATCCTGATGGAGCGAATACTTGAAGATCTGCCGAACCTTTTCAAAAAGAGCCTCTTCCGTGATCTCCGTGAAAACCGGAATATCCTGCTTCACATCTTGTACATGAATATCAATCTTGTCGGTATCTGTCTCATATTACGCAGGTGTAGACTCTATAATGGTATCAAAAATCGCCTGCTTACTCGGAAAGTAGTGGTTGTAAAGGGATGGTGCCTTGATACCAACCGCTTCTGCGATCTCTCCCACACTGACGGAATCATAGCCTTTTGCCAAAAACAGCTTCCATGCACGGTCGAGGATCTTTTTATGGCCGGGTTCAATCTTTCAAAATCCTCCGTAGCCGAAAACTGCCGCAGTATCAATGAGCATGCTTATGCCGGTCCCGAATGAAACGATTGGAGTGACACCGTCATATGCGCTGCACCGAAGATCAGCATGATCAATGCGGCCGGAATGTTGTGCAGCCAAATGGCTGCGCACAAATAGTACAGAACCGGAAATACCGCAAGCGGCATCGGTACAAAGAGAAAGCTTCTGCTCAGCAATTCTATCACACGTCCGCCCATAAAATAGCGCATCCATACAGCATAGTACAAGATCAAGAAAACAACCGCTAAGCAAAGCCACATACTCTGTAAGTTGATCGGTTCCCGACTCACCAGGATTGTGATCGCGAGCAAATAAGTGATACGGCCGATCTGCTCGATTATCTCGATCCAATGCGTGACAGCCGCAGGCGTTTCCGCCTTTTCGGCCGGAGGAAAAATAACGTATGCAAGATTGATCAGCATCGGCAAGGTGAAGATCGCCAGACCGATCCATGAAAAGGATACTTTTAGGTTCATAACACAACACCTGCTTTCACGGCAAAGTCCGGTAGTTTTGTCGGCTTCCCGTAAATTGCGATCAGCGCACGGAATTCTCTGCGGAATGCCTCCCGAAGTTCTGCTTCTTTCAGGTGCAGATGATCCGTATTTGCAAGAATGGCCAGACCATAAGTATAATAGATCATGTCCTGATGGAAACGGCGTGCAACATCCGCAGGATAGCCGAACTCCTCTGTGATCACATCGATGACTTCCGATGTCAGAACATCATTTTGGTAGGAGACTCGCTGTTCCCCATCCAGATAGAGCCAACGGAAAAACTGTTTCTCCTCTTCCGCAAATTTGACGAATCCCATCCCATAGCTGCTGTAGCAACTGTCATTTCCCTCATGGATGCGGATGGAGTCTCGTACACGCTGCGTATGCATTCGAACAGCACGTTCGGTCAATGCAGCTTTCAGTTCATCCATGTTCCGAAACGAAAAGTAGATCGGCTGTGTCGAACAGCTCAGTTTTTTTGTGACACTGCGGGCGTTGACGGCCGAAAAGCCACCGTCACGCAATACCTCGACCGTAGCGTCGATGATCTCGTCTTTTGAAATCTTTTTTTTTGCTGACATATTCATCGCTCCTAAATAATAACAATGCGTTATATATAACATATTGTTATTATATAGTAAAAAAGAATCTTGTCAAGGTTCCCTTTACCACATACTTTCACGTACTTTTACGAAAAACAAGAAAGAGGCTTCCGCTCTGAGACCTCTTTCTATGTTTTCTTATGTGCTATGTTCTATTCTCGATTCTGCGGAATATCCGGAATACCCGCGAAGCCTTTCGCCAGGTCTTCATCGGTCGGGATATAGTCGCTCATTTCGCCGTCATTGTACTTCTGATATGCGACCAAGTCGAAATAGCCGGTTCCGGTGAGCCCGAATACGATCGTCTTTTCTTCGCCGGTCTCCTTGCACTTTAAAGCCTCGTCAATAGCCGCTTTAATGGCATGGCTGCTCTCCGGAGCCGGCAGGATACCCTCAATCCGCGCGAAAGTTTCTGCTGCCGCAAAGACCTCAGTTTGTTCCACGGCTCTGGCTTCCATATATCCGTCATGATACAGCTGCGATAAGGTGGAACTCATGCCATGGAAACGCAGGCCGCCTGCATGGTTAGCCGATGGAATGAAGCCGCTCCCCAGCGTGTACATCTTTGCCAGCGGGCAGATCATGCCGGTATCGCAGAAGTCGTACTTAAATTGTCCGCGCGTAAAGCTCGGGCAGGATGCCGGTTCTACCGCGATGATCCGGTAATCGGCTTCTCCTCTCAGCTTCTCGCCCATAAACGGAGCGATGAGACCACCGAGGTTGGATCCGCCGCCTGCGCAGCCGATGATGATGTCCGGTTTGATCCCGTATTTATCCAGCGCCGCTTTTGTTTCCAAGCCGATGATGGACTGATGCAACAGAACTTGGTTCAACACGCTGCCGAGTACATAGCGATAGCCCTCATGGGTCGTTGCGACTTCTACCGCTTCCGAGATCGCGCAGCCAAGGCTGCCGGTCGTGCCCGGAAACTCTGCCAGGATCTTTTTTCCGACTTCCGTAGTCGTCGACGGAGACGGCGTTACATTCGCGCCGTAGGTCCGCATGACCTCACGACGGAACGGCTTCTGCTCATAGGATACTTTCACCATAAACACCTTGCAGTCCAAGCCGAGGTAGCTGCAGGCCATGGACAGCGCCGTGCCCCACTGTCCGGCTCCGGTTTCCGTGGTTACGCCTTTCAGACCTTGTTTCTTGGCGTAATAGGCCTGTGCGATCGCGGAATTCAGCTTATGGCTCCCGCTGGTATTGTTTCCCTCAAATTTGTAATAGATCTTCGCCGGAGTGTCCAGCTTTTTTTCCAGGCAATAGGCACGAACCAGCGGCGCCGGACGATACATTTTATAGAAATCCTGAATTTCCTGTGGGATCTCAATGTAAGCCGTTTCGTCATCCAGCTCCTGCTGCACCAGTTCTTTACAGAATACCGCAGAAAGTTCCTCCGCAGTCATCGGTTTTCCGGTGCCCGGATTCAGCAGCGGCGCAGGTTTTACTTTCATGTCGCTGCGCACATTGTACCATGCCTTTGGCATTTCTTCTTCGGTCAGATAAATTTTGTAAGGAATCTTTTGTTCATTCTTTGCTGTCATCGTTTTTTCCCTCCATATTCTTTTTCTGAGTATGGGGCAGGCAATCAAAAAATCCTGTCCCAAAATCTGCTGGGACAGGATGTAAATGCAACCTGCGGTGCCACCCGGCTTGACGCGATCCGCGCCCGACTCATCGCGTACTGTCATACGCAGCTCTTTTTTTACGGAGGAGTTACTCCGTCTCACCTACTTTCGTCGTTCTTCCTGCCAAACGCGTTTCAGCTCGCCCTCAGGAGTCCATTCCGCTCTATGGTGCATGCTGCAATCCCACCTCCTGCAGCTCTCTGTGATGTCCGGTATAGAACGTACTTGCTCTCCCTCATCGGTTTCCTGCATTATATCATGTGTTTTCGTGATTTGTCAATGCATTTTTTATATTTTTTTGTAAAAAATCACAAAACAAGTGTTGCGTTTCCTCTGCAATCCCGCTCAGAACAACTTTCATGATGATATCTCCATTTTCGTACACGTTCTTTTTTAAGATCACATTTTGCAGCTTGAAGATCCCCATTTGCCTCGGTTTTGTGCGTTTTTTCCCCTTCTCTGCGGTCAATCTGGCTGATCCGGAACCGCAAACGCATTTTTTCCTTACTGCCGTTACATATTTTTGCGGTTTTTTACCCAAAAGCGGTACAAAAAGCTGTGATCCCGAATCACACTGTTGGTTACCGTTTTGCTGCTGGCTTTTATCGCATAGCAAAAGCCCACTGGATTCCAGTGGGCTTTTATGTCTGGTGACTCCATCGGGAATCGAACCCGAGTTACCGCCGTGAAAGGGCGGTGTCTTGACCGCTTGACCATGGAGCCTTAAAAAAACCGGCAACGTCCTACTTTCCCAGGCAGCTTCCCACCAAGTATCATCGGCGCTAAGGAGCTTAACTACTGTGTTCGAGATGGGAACAGGTGTGACCTCCTCGCTATTGTCACCGGATTTTCTGCTTGTGGATTTTCCATCTGACTGTGTTGCTGCTCGCATCCTGCGGTGCTCATGTACCTTAGTACACTCCGCTCCTCGCTGCTCGCGCGCCTTGTCAGCTGCAAAATCTCCTGCGCAG
>DJPG01000152.1:0-8426 GCA_002439735.1 Firmicutes bacterium UBA6418
GCATTTCCCTCAGTGCCGAAGGAACTGTGCATTTCTCCCTCACCACGGGTAATGGCATCCAGTTCGGTAACAGTAAGCTGAGCAACAAACGCATCCAGGCCCGCTTTGCCGTTCTGAATGTCGTTGAATTTAATGCCCAGATCACCGGTCATAGGTATCTCTTCCGGGAGATGTTCCAGAATATCCGCTTTCAGGTCACCGCACCGCTGGGGAACAGTTTCATAGGCAGGAACGATCTTGCCGTATTTGTCAGGAACGGGCTTCATCCGCTTAAATTCCGTTACTGCGCCTGCCTGAGAGGTCAGTTGTTTCGTAACAATCAGCTCAGCCGTCTCCCATTTACCGACCGGCACCGCACTGCGAACATCGGTGCCCACATACAGCCCGTAAGTTCCTTCCTCAAGTACAAAACAGTAAGGATGTCCAGTAGCGCCGGAGTCATCATAGGATGCAAAGTCCGCTGGATTGACAGTGAACCGGATGGTTTCGGTCTCGTTGGGCGCCAGCAATTTGGTTTTTTTGAAAGCAACCAGATTCCGCAGGGGCTTTCCCAGCTTGCCTTGAGGCGGATTTACATAAACCTGTACAACTTCCGCACCGGTAAGTCTTCCGGTGTTGGTGACTCTGGATTCAATCTTACACATTCCATTGTCATATGTGTAAACGGATTTCACATCAAAGCTGGTATAGCTCATGCCGAAGCCGAAGGGATACAGGACCCGATCTTTGGCAAAGGTTTCAAAATAGCGATAGCCCACATAAATGTCTTCCTGATAGAAGTTATAAGAGATCTTACCGAAGTTCTTGGAGGAAGGATAATCGCTATAGGAAATGGCAATGGTGTCTGTCAGTTTGCCGCTGGGATTTATATCGCCGTAAAGAACGTCGATCACAGCGTTGCCGGACTCCATGCCTCCCTGAAATGCGTAAAGAATTGCACCAATCCGGTTCCCGTACTGTCTGCTCCAGTTTAAGTCAATGATATTGCCTGCATCAATGACGATAACGGTCTTTGCAAAAACGTCGGTCACCTGATCAATCAGCTTTTTTTCTGCATCTGCCAGATAAAAATAACCTTTTTTTGCCTTATTGTCCATGCTTTCACCCATGGCGCGGCCTATAAAAACGACAGCAGTACAGCTTGTTTTGGAAGCTTCTTCAATCAGTTCCCCTGTCAGAGGCATTTCATCGAAATAGGTTGGCCACATCCCCCACATTCCCTCGAAGGGCACGTTGGCTTCGCACCAGGATTTGTAGGTATCTGCTAATTTCTCATTGAATTTTACACCCTTGCTGCGGATGGCTTCCATAGGACTGACCCGGTATGGAGCATTTACATCACCGCCGGACCCATAGCCAACATAGAAGTAATCATTCTGTACACGCCCGAAGAAGGCTGTTTCCTCGTCTACGCGAAGAGGAAGCGTCCCGTCATTTTTCAGCAGCACAATGCCTTCGGCGGCTGCGGCTCGGCAGGTAGAAAACATTTCTTTATTCTCAAAAGATTCGCCAAGAACGGTCTTGCTCATTGCCTGGGAAAGCTGGTCATTGTGCGCAATCAGATATTTGATGATTTTCTGCTTAAAAGTCATAACGCTTCCGTACCTCCAAATTCGATTTTTAAGATATCTATTGTCCCGGTGCCTGTAAATGTCAGATATAGCGCATGCGTTCCGGTTGCGTAGATGCTTGTCGTATAAGCAGCCCATTTTTCAGCCGGTGCAATGAGAATCCGTCCAAGCGCATGGTCGTCCGCATAGACAGTCAAATCGCCCGATCCGGTTCCTTTTGCCCAAACAGTCACAGAGACCATACCTTGGAACAGGAAATACTTAAAGCCCGCCATACAGCCATCCCCAAAATCTGCAATGATTCGCTCGCTCTCCCGGCAGGTAATGTGGGGGAGTATTTCTTTTCGGCGTTGGTTGGCGGCAGGCGGCATATGACCGTTGGTCAAATTGCAGCAAAGTGGAGCAGGGTAGCTACCGTTCGCCTTCAGAGGCCCACCGTTCAGACCGCAGGAGGTCATTTCCACCTGGGCAATGCTCCCATCCGCGTTGATGGTTATTTCCTCTGCGCAGCCCTGACGGCTGTAGCTGGATTTGTTGGTCTGGCGATGGTAGAAGATATACCACTTTTCATTGATTTGCACGATGCTGCCGTGATTATTTCCGGTCATGGCCAGTCTATCCTCTGGCTTTCTGCTTCCGTAACCAATATCTCCGTTGGATACGATGACTCCGCCATATTTGAAATTTCGATCCGGATGGTCACTAACGGCGTAGCACAGCTCATGTGCTACCTGAGAAGAATAAATAAAGTAGTATTTACCGCCAATTTTACGCATGGAGCTGGCTTCAAAAAAAGCATGTCCTTCAAAATCTGTGCCATAGGCGTCAATCTGCGCAGGGGCAATTTTGCGGGGCTCCGTCAATACCGTCAGCATATCTTCTGCCAGCCTCACAGCAAATGCTCCGGCAACAGACCCGCCTTCACGGCGAATCTGGCAGAACGTCTTGTCGAATAACATTCTTTCCAGAATAGGCATTGCTGTCTTTTTCATGACATTCCGCAGAGCAGCAGGCATATGGTCCAGCTGCTCTGCTCCGATAGCCCACCCATAATAGAGCCAGAGGACACCGTTATCGTTCAATACAGCGGGATCAAAGGTGATATTTCGGTCGAAGGTACTGCCGTCCGGATTGCGAATTTCGCCGTAGTATTTATACTTACCTGCTGGGGTATTGCAGACAGCAACATGGATTGGCCCGGTAAAAGCGGGATGTGCGAGGGCATAGTAAAGATAGAACCTTCCATCCTTGCCCTGCACCACATCCGGAGCGTACATATATTGATATTTCTCGCTATGTGCAGGATCCTGTTCCTTACGATAAATTGTCCCCTCGCATCTCCAATCGCTCAAATCTTTCACAGGGGCGCTCCAACACGCATAGTCCAGCATGCAGAAAGTGTCGCCGCCTTCTTTGTCATGGGAGCCGAACACATACACCCGATCACCGAAAACATGTGGTTCTCCGTCTGGAATATAGGTGTCAAGCGGAAGATAGGGATTCAGTGCCTGTTTTTTCATAGGCTTTTATTCTACGACTATAGTGGCAGAAGCTGCTTCCGTTCCGTCGGCAGCGGTAACGGTGATCACGCCGGACTGCTGCGCCAGGATAACCGCCTGAGCACGCCCCTGGAAGGTGGTAAAACTGCCGCTGAGATAAGACTCCTCAGTTCTGGGATTGGCACTCCCGAAGCCCAGCAGCTTACCGCCCTCAACAGAAATGTTTACCTTGCGGTCTGCGTTGGACTCCACATTTCCCTTTTCGTCGGCAATCGCTACATTCACATAGACCACATCACCGGCTTTAATGGAGCTTTCTTCCGCGTTAACTGTCAGGCGGTAATTCTGAGCGGTTTCCAAACTGGAGCGGCATAGTTCCTTTTTATGCACATCCATTGCGATTGCAGTCAGCTTGCCCTGCTGATAGGGAAGCGTGAATTTTGCGCAGCAGTTCCTTGTCAGCTTTCGGCCAATCATCTTACCATCCAGCCGCAATTCCACTACAGGTGCGTTGAAGTATACCTCCACTTTCGCTTTTTTACCCTCGCAGCCAGCCCAGCTCCAGCTGGGAACAGAATCGGTGCAGCGCCACATGGATGTCTTTGGCGTTTCATCGGAGTGATTCACAGGGCGGACGGAGATGGCGGGACGCTCCAATTTATCCCACACGGCGGCAGCAAAGAACATTTCACCGCCGGGGTTTCCTAAAATGTCAATTGCACCGGAACCGCCCAGCAGCCAGGGGTAGGGCTTCTCCGAGCCGATGCCCACTTCGCTGCGGTAGTTCCATGCACCGATTCCGGCTTCGCCCAGATAGTCCCAGCCTGTCCACATAAAATCGCCTACCAGATAGGGCAGCCTTTTAACCATGCGCCAGTTCTTTGCAATGTCACCGGGAAAGGTCTCACTGCCTACAACAACCCGCTCAGGATGCTGTGTCTTTTCCAGCTTATAGCGGCCGGAACCATAATTGTAGCCGCAGATATCCAGCAGCGCCAACACCGGAGTAGTCGTCCTATCGACCATGGGCAGCCTGGTTCCAACGTTCATCATCTTGCCAAAAGCGGTGTTGATCATATTATTGAATTCCTGAGAGCCGTTGTTGATGCGCTCCCGCTGCTTTTCCACATGGCTCTTTTTTGCAGGCTTTGCGCTATCTTCCGCAGATTCTCCGGTGAAGGCATCCATCCGCCCCATGGCCTCCCCCTGCATCATGGCAAGGTTGAACCCTGCGGTGACTGCACGGGTAGAATCCAGCGTTTTCAACCGAAGAATCATATCGTGGGCCAGATCCACGCCCTTCTGTTTGGCAGGCTCCACAACTTCGTTGCCAATAGAGTACATAATGACAGATGGATGATTAAAGTCTTTGCGGACAATGGCTTCGATATCTCGGACGTAATTGTCCATGAAGTCAATGCCGTAGTCGTACTTATTTTTGGGCTTATACCACATATCCCACAGCTCATCCATGATATACATACCATAGTAGTCCGCAGCCTTCATCATTTCGATGGAACAGGGATTGTGGGCAGAACGGATGGCATTGAAGCCAGCATCCTTCATTTTCTTCACCCGGCGCCATTCGGATTTGGGAAAGGATGCAGCGCCCAAAACGCCGTTGTCATGGTGGACACAGCCACCCCGGAGCAGTATCTCCTTGCCATTGATATAGAGTCCCTTATTTGACCAGATAACCTGTCGGATACCAAAACGTTCATCCAGCACTTCAATGGTTTCACCGTTTTCCAGTAAAGTGACACGGCAGGTATATAGATTGGGCGTTTCATCGTTCCACAGTCTGGCGTCAGGGACGGTGATCTCGCAGTAGTCGCCAAAGCCAGAAGCAACAACCGTTTCGCCGCCCAGAATTTCGATTTTCACGTCGCCGCCGGTGTGGACGGTTTCTACTATGATCTGGGCAGGATAGACGGATCTGGTGGTGATCCGCACTCCTTGCCAATGAATGTAGGAATTACCGCCCAGAAGCAGAGAAACGGGACGGTACATGCCGGAGCCAGAATACCAGCGGGTATTGGGTATCCTGGAATTGTCAGCTACAACGACAATTTCGTTCTCCTCTCCATACTTCAGGTGCTCATTCAGACTGACGGTAAAATCTGTGTAGCCATATTTGCAGCCACCGATCAACATGCCATTCAGATACACTTCACTGCTGCGGTAGATGCCTTCAAAATAGAGGGCAGCGTGCATATTCTGCCATTCGGTAGGGGCAGTGAATTTCTTGGTATATTGGTAAATCCCGCCGGTGAAATAAGCGGAAGCTGCCTTAGCCGGAGAATCCGCATCGCGGGGCGCTGACAGCATTGCATCGTGAGGGATAATAACGGGCTTCCCATCCAACAACCAGTTATCGCAAAAATCAATTCTTTTCATACGCAGTCTCCTTTTGGTGATGTTTTATTGAATTACCTCCATAAGCGGCGTTAAAATATCCGCCATCGTCTGAGGGGACTCCTTTGCCCCACCTCTGATCCAGCCTACAATCACGTTATAAGCAGCACCGGTATAAAAAAGCATTTCATAATGCCCGATTCTTCCGGCAGAAGAGAATTGCGCGGACATTGGATTAAAATGTTCCAGCAATGCAATTTCCTGCCCAATTTGCACAGCCAGCTTATAAAAATCAATATCCTTAAGCAGACCTTCAAACATTCCGCACCAAAAAGCGTTTGGATTGATACCCTGCTCCCGCTCGCGCATATAGGTGTAGACACTTTGGAATTTCTGACGCACAATACAGCGAAAGACATCTTCCTTGGATTCGTAATTCCGGTAATAGGCGCCTCGGGAAACCCCGGCTTTTGCCGCAATATCCGTCACGGAAATATCCTTAAAATCCTTTTCCCAGAGCAGCCGCAGCAGTGCGTCCTCAATACAAGCCCGTGTCAACTCACGGGATTCCGTATTACAAAGATGAAGCATGCGGTTTCGCTCTTGCTTCCATTCATCCGAACACATTCTGAATGTCCTCCCTATTACAATATACTTTTGTCGGAAGCCCGTCATTCGGCGTGGCTTTTATAGCACTTTGTACAAAATAGCATGGATCAAGCAACGGCGATCACTGTATTTCGTTCATATTACATAGTATATTTTTGGCCTAAACAAATGTCAAGTCGGTGTGAACAGTATTGCGCATTTTGTGCTGCCGCGTAGTTAGAAAAACGGCAGCACAAACTTTCTTGCTTTGTTCACTCCGAATTGACTTCATTTTTTACTCCACTTATACTGTTGGTATTGCAAAACAGAGTTCGGAGGAATATCGATGCTGAATTTAGTTCCATATCCCAGCGGAAACATTCAGGAGTTTCCCGAAAAGTTCATAATGCCAGATTCCCTTGGTATCCAACTGGACGGATTTGAATCTTGGTGCACAGCGGCCTTTGCGCTTCGTGCCGGTTTGAAGATAGGCGGTGATATCTGGCTGAAAGCGGAAAAAGACGATAGACTTCCGGAAGAAGGCTACCGTCTGACTGTCGCTAAGAAGCATATTTCCATTCAGGCCTCCACTGACATCGGTGTCATTTGGGGGTTGACGACCGTTATTGGATTGATGAAGGATCGTGAAGTACCCTGCTGCGCCATCGAGGATGCACCGAAGTACATCCACCGCGGCGTGAGCCTTGATTGTGCCCGTCACTTCTTTCCGGCAGAGGAAGTAAAAAAAATAATCGAGGAGATATCTCTTGCCAAGCTGAACGTGTTTCACTGGCATTTGTCTGATGATCAGGCATGGCGCATTGAAAGCAAGAAATTTCCAAAGCTTCACGCGACCAGTCCGGATTTTTATTCGCAGGATGAGATCCGCGACATCGTAGAATTTGCCCGGATTCGCGGCGTGGAAATTATACCTGAAATTGAAATGCCCGGTCATACCACCGGTATTCTGGCAGCGTACCCCCAGCTGAGTTGTTCGCAGCAAGAAGTACAGCTTGCCACCTACGGTATGATCTATCCCATTATTCTCTGTGCAGGTAAAGAAGAAACCTATACTTTTCTGGAAGACCTGCTTAATGAGATCATCCCCCTGTTTCCATGCAAACGGATTCACATCGGAGGTGATGAGGCGCCCAAATCCGAATGGAAAAAATGCCCGCATTGCAAAAAAAGGATGAAGGGACAGGGCCTGACAGACTATAACGAGTTGCAGGGCTATTTTACCGCCAGAGTAACCGCCATTCTGAAAAGGTACGGCAAAACCGCTATTTGCTGGAATGAGACCCTGTTAGCATCCAATATATCCGATGATATTCAGATACAGTACTGGACGTTGCAGTACCGGAATTCCATGCAGAAGTTCGTAGAAAGTGGAGGAAAATGGATCTACTCAGATATGTTTGAGGTTTATTTCGATTACCCCTACTCCATGAGCAATTTAAAAAAAGTTTATGAAACAGAACCTCATTTTGGGAAAAAAGCCTTCGCAAAGGATTCCAATCTGTTGGGCATAGAAGCTTGCCTTTGGACGGAGCATATAGAGGATGCCGTCAGACTGGAAAATATGCTGTTTCCCAGGATCTATGCATTGGCCGAAATCAACTGGTGCGGCAAACAGAATTATATTGACTTCCGTACCCGGCTAAAAGCATTTATTTCTACTGAATTTCATAAAGACATTTGTTATACCCCTGAAAACTGGTGGGAACCTAGCGGCAAAAAGCGCCGGAAGGAAGCCGTTGAGTACTTTGTCAAAGTCAATTCTGTTCCACCGGAAATTAAGGCTCAGACGATGGAAGCTGCCATGCCAAATAAGGAATTTGCCGGCAGCTTTATAAAAAAATTTTTCAGGCCATTGGATATTCCTGCGCTGTTGAAAGCCCTCGCCCGGAGTCATTCCGTTTAGCTTTTGTCGAAATTCACGAAAAGCAGATGCTCTTGATGTATCAAAATAGGCGTTTATGTTCAGCCCGAATTGACATTTGTTATGGCACAACCTATACTTTAATTCGCAGGATTGTTAACGATTTGGAAATGATCCGCAGTGGCAGACAGCGAAGCATTCGCTTGTTTGGAATACATAAGGAGAGTGCTACCATGAGCAAAAAAGAGAAAGTAATTGCCCCTGAGAAGCTTGCGAAAATCAAGCAGCGCGAAGCCAAAGAATTGGCAAAATGGCAGGCGGAAAAAGCAAAACCCAAGAAAAATTTCTATCTGATCCATATGTTTGCCATCTGCACGGTCATCAATTTGGCGGATGAGATCTGCTCGAATCTGAATGCGCAGATGAAATCCATTCTGGCAACCGTATTTTTTGAACCTGTTTATGGTTCCGAATTTGCAATCGCCCGTATGGATGCTTTCCTGATGATTACCTTCCTGTTTACCGGCCTAG
>DJPG01000152.1:8468-10227 GCA_002439735.1 Firmicutes bacterium UBA6418
CTAGCATTTTTGTACAAGGTTCTAGCTGACCGCTACGGCAGAAAAATTTTTCTGATAATCAACACCTTCGGAATGGGCATCGCCATGATCCTGATTGGTCTGGCGACCAATATTCCGGTCTACTTGATTGGCGCGTGTCTCGTAACCTTCTTTACGCCTCACGATATGCAAATTGCGTATGTAATGGAAAGCGCTCCTGCCAAGCACCGTGCCAAATTCTGTTCCTTCACAAAAGTGTTGGCAACTCTGGCATCTATGATTATCCCCGCTATGAGAAATCTGTTCATCACCGCCACCGACTATTCCCGGTGGAGAATGATTTATCTTCTTCCCTCCGTTATTGCTTTCGTTGCTGCAGTTGTCGCAATGCTGAGTCTGCGGGAAACCGATGCCTTTATCGATACCCGTATCCGCCAGCTGAGTATGTCTGATGAGGAAAAGGCCGCTGCCAAGCTGAACAAGAAGCAGGACACCACTTCTCGCGGCGGTATTCTCAACGGCATCAAGTTTATTTTTCGGCACAAGCAGCTCCTGTGGCTGGCTCTGGGCTATGGCTTTCTGACCTTCGCTAACAACCTGACTACCAACAACGAAGCAATTCTGACCATGAACTACGCTCAGAATTATATGGCCTCAACCGGCATTTCTCTGGAAGACGCAAAGGTTGCTGCCATTGATATGGTCAGCAAGGCCCTGCTTCTGATGCCTATCGGCAATGCGCTGCTCTCTCTGGCGCAAGGGTTTGTTTCCGATAAAATCGGCAGAAAACCCAGTGCCGCCCTGTTTGCCGTTAGCTGCATTGTCCTGCTGGCCGGCTCTTACTTTGCGGCTACAGCAGGAATGAATCCCTATATCATCGGCTTCCTGGTTGGTATGGGTGTTGCCGCCTATTGGTCCTCTAATGACAACTTCTATTACCTGGTTTATGAATCCTGCCCCACAAATCTGCGTACCTCAGTTTCTTCTATGTTCCCCATTATCTCCGGTCAGTTCTCTCTGCTTTCCGTGGGCGTGATCACTGCTATGAACAACATTCTGGGTGACACCAAGATTGGTCTGGTCGCTCTGTGTGCGGCGCTTCCCGGCGTTGTAATTTCTCTGACTGTTCTGCTGTTGAAGGTCAAAGAAACCAAAGGCATCGATTTTAGTTCTATTAAGGGCGATGAATTTGAAAACTAAAACTTTCCTGCGTATCATCGGCATCAGTAGCATTAAGGAAGCTCTGATTAAATAGGCGAGAGCTGGCAGCGAGAGATTTTGTCTCCAGACAAGGTATGGAAAATGCAGGAATGCTGTATATATTCCCCATTTTTCATGCCGAACGCTGGGGGCAAAAGATCCGCTGCCCAGCCAAAGACGATTTATTCAGAGGTTCCTCAACATTTGAGAAATGTGCTGCGGTATGTGTTATGCACTCCGCAGCACATTTGCAATTGTAAGGATTGGGTGAATTAAATGAACGAACTGTATGGCGTTTCACACCGAAATGATCAATCCCCATGTCATGCCCATGCAACAGGAGCTACTGGACAAACACTACCTGCGTAAGCATGGAATAGATGCTTACTATGGACAATACTAATACTTTTGCACTCGGATAAATTCCGCCGTTTCCAGATTTGGATGCAGACAAAATAAAATTTGTCTGCGCCAAAATCCATCAAAAGCGGCAGCACGACGAGCGCGGCGAGCCAACCGATGAGCAGCCATGTGACCTCCTTTTTCGTCGCGGACAACTTGAGCGCACGGTAGGCACGCA
>DJPG01000152.1:10275-10604 GCA_002439735.1 Firmicutes bacterium UBA6418
ATCACGAGCATAGCGAAAAACTGTACCCACGCGATAGCGAGACACATATAGTTCATCGAATATGCCGCCCAAAACTGTCAGAAACGGAAAAGCCCTGCGCCGCACTCAATACGCAGCACAGGGCTTTCCTATGTTGTAGATTTCTGATTGCACCAGCACCGATAGTTTTCTTGTCATGCTTTATGGTTTTGAAACAATTCAGAAAAGGCGGACGTTTTCGCCGAGAGCTGGATGTTCCTTGAAAACGCAGCATTTTATCAGTTACTGCCTGAAAACTCCGGCTGTTGATATGCGTTTTGTAATGCTATTATGAAGCATTCCGGCAGTTT
>DJPG01000152.1:10633-17641 GCA_002439735.1 Firmicutes bacterium UBA6418
TTCACCAAGGTGACATCACCTTTAGGTTCCATTGCGCGAGCGTGCAGGTTCAAGTCCTGTCGGGCGCATCACGAGCATCGTATGCCTCTATTCAATAGAATAGAGGCATATTTTATACATTTTTTGAAGCTTTTCTGAAAAATAAAGATCTTACACACAGGGGTCCATATAGGAAGCCCCAGATCCACACAAATTCCGTCGTTGCGGACGCATAGTGACTGAGGTCACTCGTCTGCCATATGTGCCTTCCTGCCCGTTTCAAAATTGACGCTGTTGATGATACCGTGTGAATAAATGTGTTTACGGTCAATGTGTGTGCAGGCCAGCATCTCACGGTCCTCGAAATGTTCTACCGATCTGCGCGCCGCTTCGCGTGGATCCGTGTGGGCAAGATCTCGCAGGAAGCGTTCTCTGCATGGAGCAAGGAGTCACAGAAAGAGTTTGCGCCCTGGTCAAAACGGTAGATCTATTTATTTTTTATAAAAGGGCTTGCACAGAAAATACATTTGTAGTACGATGGTAAATAAAGGGGTGGTGCTGTTTGGATGAGCCGCGTTTGGAAATTCCAGTGAAAAAATATACCGGTGAATCTGCCGTCATTTCCATGCGGTTGCCTCGTGATATGCTGCAGGAAATCGACACGATCGCAGCCGATACGGGTCGGACAAGAAACGAAGTTTTAACGCTCTGTATGGAATTTGCATTAAATCATCTTGATAGAGGTCCTAAATAAAACCGAAAGAGGGAGAAAAGCATGGCGATCATTAAGTGTAAAATGTGCGGTGGAGACTTGACCGTCGAAGAAAACAGCCAGATTGCGGTCTGTGAATACTGTGGGACGCAGCAGACCGTTCCGAAGCAGGATAATGAGAAGAAGCTGACGCTGTTTGCACGCGCAAATCGGCTGCGCTTCGCCTGCGAATTTGACAAGGCAGCAGGCGTTTATGAGTCCATCGTGGCGGAGTTCCCCGAGGAAGCGGAAGCCTATTGGGGGCTTGTGCTGTGCAAATACGGCATCGAATATGTCGACGACCCGGCGACGGACAAAAAGGTCCCCACCTGCCACCGGTCAAGCTTTGAGAGCGTGCTGGATGACACGAACTTTGAGCTGGTCATAGAATATGCCGACGTGGTCACGCGGAAGCTTTACCGCGAGGAAGCCAAAGCTATTGAGGAACTGCGTCGCGGCATTATCGAGGTTTCCAGCCGTGAAGAACCATATGATATTTTCATCTGCTACAAAGAGACAGATGAGAACGGTCAGCGAACGCTTGATTCCGTTCTGGCACAGGACTTATATGATGCATTGACGGAAAAAGGCTACCGGGTATTCTTCTCTCGCATTACATTGGAGGATAAGCTCGGGCAGGAGTACGAGCCGTATATCTTTGCTGCGCTCAATTCTGCGCGCGTGATGCTGGTTGTCGGTACAGACTACGAATATTTTAATGCGCCGTGGGTCAAAAACGAGTGGAGCCGGTATTTGCAGCTCATCGCCGCAGGTCAGAAAAAGGCTCTCATCCCATGCTATAAAAATATAGATGCCTATGATATGCCGAACGAATTTGCAAAGCTGCAAGCGCAGGATCTCGGCAAGGTCGGCGCGACGCAGGACTTGCTGCGCGGCATTGAAAAGCTGTTCGGCAGGTCTGCATCTGCATCGCAGACTTCGTCAATGCAAACGGCCAGCGCGCCAAACGTCGATTCTCTGCTGCGCCGCGGTACGCTGTTTTTGGAAGACAACGATTGGACGAATGCTAATGCATATTTTGATAAGGTTTTGGATATTGCGCCGGAGTGCGGCGCGGCCTATCTGGGAAAATATCTGGTCAAGGTTCAGTGTCGCTCGGCAAAGAACTATGTGGACACGCAGATCAAAAAAATAAAAGCCGCTGCGCCCAACAAAAAGAATGACGAAGCATGCGAGAAGAACGAGGCGTTTATTGCATCATGCGTCAATAAGTATACAGTTCCGGGATATCTGAGCAAAGAAGATATTGCAAGCGCGCTGAATTTCCAGCGGGTTTATTGCCGCCGCGCCGACTACTTTGCGCAGGAACGAAGCAAGCTGCAAAGCGCGCTGGATCGTGACAAGGATTTTGTCCGTGCGGAAAAATTCTCCTCCGGTGAGACAAAAATGCAGTGTGATCTGCTGCGAAAAGGTCTTGCCAATGCGCTGCACGATCTGGAGCAAACGGCCAAACAGGAGGACGCAGCAGAAAAGCAGCGAGTCACGGACGCTTACCGCGCATTTCTTGTTGCAACAGAGCCAAAGCTTGCGGCGCGCCAAAAAGAGGCGCTTGCCAAACAGCAGGCCGATGAACAGGAGGCAGAGGCTGCTCGTATTGCACAGGAAAAGCGCGAGGTTGAAAAGCGCCGCGCGCAGAGAGAATACGAACGCGCGCAGGCAAAGAGACGAAGAATAATCGCGTTCTCGGTTGCTGCGTTGGCAGTTGCGGTTGCGCTGGCGCTGGTCGCGGTGAAAGTGATTATCCCATCGCAGAACTATGCCAAGGCGGCGCAGCTATGCGAAGCAGGCGATTATGATGCGGCTATTGCGCTCTATGAAAAGCTTGGAGACTACAAAGATGCAGCGGCGCGGCTATCCCAGGTATCGGCAGAGAAGGAAGAAAGCGAACGTGTGCAGGCATACTCCGACGCGGAGGATATGCTGGCGAGCGGGAACTATACCGGCGCAATTGCGGCATTTGAAGCCTTGGGAGATTATCAGGACGCAGCAGAGCGGCTTGTCGATGCAAGGCTGCAAAGTGCTTATGCCGATGCGGTCAAATTGCAGGAGAGTGGGGACTATGACAGTGCAATCAATGGCTTTACCGAACTTGGAGATTATAAGGACGCTGCCGAGCATCTGAATGCCTGCTTGTATGCAAAGGCAGATAAGCTGGTACAGGATGGAAGTTATCAAGAGGCGTATCTGGCTTTTGCAGCGCTCGGTGATTATCAGGACGCGGCGGAGCGCAGCAGGGACACAGGAGCAAAGTATTTTCAGCAGCTGCGGGAGAACTATCCCAGGCCGACCATATCAGCAGGATATCAGCATACCGTTGCATTGCGAAACGATGGAACCTGCCTTGCTACCCCGTATTTATCCAGTGACGGATATGGTGGTGACTCCGGTCAGTGCAATGTCTCGGACTGGACGGATCTGATATCTGTTGTAGCAGGCTATGCACACACAGTCGGTCTGCGGGCAGACGGAACAGTCCTTGCAACGACCGTTACAGAATCAAATTTTGATTGTGGGCAGAGCGACGTTTCCGATTGGACGGATATTGTTGCCGTAGCTGCTGGCACCGCGCATACGTTAGGACTCCGGAAAGATGGAACAGTTGTATCGACAACGTACCGGGCGAACGACTTTATGAACTTTAACAACGGCCAGTGCAATGTTTCTGATTGGACGGATATCATTGCAATCGATACACTTGGCGGCCATTCCATCGGCTTGAAGGGTGACGGAACCGTTGTCGTTGCCGGCCAAACTGTTGACGGCGGTTCGAATATTTCCGACTGGGAAAACATTATTGCTATTGCAGACGGAGACACACATATTGTTGGCCTAAGAGCCGATGGCACGGTCGTTGCGGTTGGTGATAACCAGTACGGAGAATGCAACGTTTCCGATTGGACCGATATTGTTGCCATTGACGCCGAATATGGCTTCACAATCGGTCTAAAATCAGATGGTACCGTTGTCAGCACGGGTGATAACCAATACGGACAATGCAATGTTTCCGACTGGACAGATATTGTTGCTGTTTCCGTCGGCGCATTCTGCACAATCGGTCTGCGCTCCGACGGCACGCTGGTTGCCACGGAAATTTTGAACGACGACTTCATATCTGATTTCTTATCTGATCATGGACAAGACAAGGTTTCCGGCTGGAGCAATATCAAGCTTCCGAATTAAGAGAAAAAGAGGGAGAGAAGAATGGCGATTATCAAGTGTAAGATGTGTGGCGGGGATATTGAGATCTCTGCGGACAAGACGTTTGGAACGTGTGAATACTGCGGCAGCACGATGACGCTGCCAAAAGTAGATGATGAGCAGCGGGCAGCGGCTTTCAACCGCGGCAATCATTTCCGGCGCAGCGGTGAGTTTGACAAGGCGCTGGCCGTGTATGAGCGCATCGTGGCCGAGGACGACAACGACGCTGAGGCGCACTGGTGTTGTGCGCTGTGCCGGTTCGGTATCGAATATGTGGAAGATCCGGCGACGTATGAGTGGCTGCCGACATGCCACCGCGCGAGCTTCGACAGCTTTTTGGAGGACGTGGACTATCTGGCTGCGGTCGAGCATTCCGACGGCATCACTCGCCGCCAGTATCAGAAAGATGCGGCAAAGATTGCAGAGGTGCAGCGCGGCATTCTCGCGACCTCGCAGAATGAGCTGCCGTTTGACGTATTCCTCTGCTACAAGGAAACCGGCGAGGACGGCCAGCGTACGCGCGACAGTCTGATGGCGCAGGAGGTCTATTATGAGTTGACCGAGCAAGGCTACCGTGTGTTCTTCGCGCGCATCACACTGGAAGATAAGGCGGGCACAGAATATGAGCCGTATATTTTTGCGGCGCTGAACTCTGCCAAAGTCATGATTGTAATTGGAACGAAGCCGGAGCATTTTAACGCCGTCTGGGTCAAAAACGAATGGAGCCGCTTCCTGTCCATGATGAAAAAAGATAGAAGCAAACTGCTTCTGCCGTGCTATCGGGACATGGATCCATATGATTTGCCGGAGGCGCTGTCTGTGCTGCAAAGCTACGACATGAGCAAGATCGGCTTCATGCAGGATCTGATCCGTGGTGTCAAAAAGGTGATCGACGCAGGCAAGCCGCAGGAGACTGTTACCGAAACTGTCAAAGAGACAGTTGTGGTACATAACGAAGGTGGCAGCAATGTGCAGGCGCTGCTCGACCGTGGACAGATGGCACTGGAAGACGGTGAATGGACAAAAGCGGATGAATTTTTCGAACAGGTTCTTAATCAGGACGCTAAATGCGGAATGGCCTATTTGGGAAAATTCCTAGCAGAAAAACACGCAAAGTCTGTCCAGAACTTTATTCAAGGCTTTGTTTCAACAGCGGAGGCAAGCGCTCCGACGGAAAAGAACAAAGAAGCGTGTGCAGAGGATACTGACTTTATCGATGCCTGCGTAAAGAAGTATACAATTGCAGATTACTATCTGACGGAAAAAGAGATACGGGAAGATTTGAACTATGACCGTTCTTTCTGCACAGAGCGTCCTGCTTACTTCCGCGATGCGGCAGTTCGAGTGAAAGAGCTTCTGGACAAAGATAAAAACTTTAACCGCGCGGAGAAGTATGCCTCCGGAGATGCAAAAAAGCAGTGTGATGCACTGCGCTCCGGGCTGATTGACATGCTGTATACGCAGGAAGAAAAAAGTGCGCAAGAAGAAAAAGATGAACAGAAGCGTGTAACCACAGCGTATCATACGTTTTTACGGGATACAGAGACAGCCCTTTCCAATAAGTACAAAGAGCGCCTTGCAAAGAAACAGGCGGAAGATGCTGAAAAAGAGCGACAACGGCTTGAATTGGAGAAAAATGCAAAAGAAGAGGCAGAAGCAGCAGCCAGACAAAGAAAGATCATAGCGTGTTTTGCTGGAATTGCTGCTGTGGCGGTAACTATTGCATTTGTTGTGACACAGTTGATAATTCCCGCGAGTCGCTATTCAAAAGCGGCAAAATTGTATGCCGCGGGTGAATTTGATGCTGCAATTGCTGCATATGAAAATCTCGGTGACTATAAAGACTCTGCTGAGTTAAAAACGCAAGCAGAAATGGACAAGCAGGAGATGATCAATGCGCAAGTTTATGCCGAAGCGGAGACGTTGCTAAAAAATAGCGATTATCTCGGTGCCAAGGAAAAGTTCGAGAGCCTTGGCAATTACAAAGATGCAGCAGAGCGGGCAAAAGAGGCGCGAAATCAGAAATATGAAATTCTATACGCAGAAGCAGAACAACTTTTGAGCGCAAATGAAACGGTACAAGCGGCAATGCTTTTTGGTCAGCTTGAAGATTTTGAAGATGCACAAGAGCGCAGCTTTTCATTGTGGGACAATATTGTTGAGCACAAAACTATTGCAGTTGGAGATCCGTTTAGTTTAGGCATACGGACAGATGGTAGCGTTGCTGCAATTGGAGGAAACAATTACGGACAGTGCAATGTTGGAAACTGGACAGATGTTATTTCAATTTCGGCTGGAAGCACTCATTCGGTTGGATTGAAAGTGGACGGTTCTGTTGTAGCTACAGGTTTGAACGATAATGGACAATGCGATGTTAATAGTTGGTCATCTATCGTGTCAATTGCAGCGGGCGGTAAGCATACAGTCGGTCTACGGGCAGATGGTACAGTTTTGGCAGTTGGCAATAATGAAAACGGTCAATGTAATGTTCAGGATTGGAAAGATATTATTGCGGTATCCGCAGGGTATCTCTTTACAGCTGGATTGAAATCAGATGGCACAGTGGTAGCTGTCGGGGAAAATTCTGCTGGACAGTGTAATACTCAAGACTGGACAAACATCATAGCAATTTCAGCAGGCAATTCCTATGTCGTTGCTCTGAAAGATGATGGCACAGTTCTTGCTGCTGGAAGTGATTACTATGGACAGTGTAGAGTTGGCAATTGGAGCAATATTGTTGGAATCGTGGCTGGACCTTATCATGTCCTTGGATTGAAAGCTGATGGAACACTTTCTGCCGTAGGAAACAACAACTGTTCCCAGAGAAATGTTGCACTTTGGGAGAATATTGTTGATTGTGCAGCTGGCAACTATCATACGATCGGCCTCAGATCAGACGGAACGGTTGTGACTGCTGGCAGATCTACATCTGGCCAGTGTAATGTTTCCGACTGGACAGACATCAAGCTCCCCGACTGACAGAGAAAGAAGGACGAGAAGATGGCGATCATCAAATGCAAAATGTGCGGCGGAGATATTGAGATCTCTGCGGACAAGAC
>DJPG01000043.1 GCA_002439735.1 Firmicutes bacterium UBA6418
GACGGCGTGGACGGCGAGGAAATCTTCAAGGATCAGGTTACCGGAGACCTCAAGGCCGGCGACAAGACCCCTGCTTTCAGCGGTAGCACGACACGTGAGGGCTACAAGTTCACCGGCTGGAATCCGACAGTTACCGACACCGTAACCGGCAATGTCACTTACACCGCACAGTGGGAAAAGCAGACACCTCCTACCCCATGGTATCCGCCGACGCAGAGCGAGTATGATCTGACCATCACCAAGAAGGTTGAGGGGCTTGACAGCATCCCGGCGAACTATGTGGTTACGGTAACCATCACAGGCAAAAACGGAACCAGCAAGACCATGTCGCTGCGCGCGAATGAAACGCAGAGCATAAAGCTTCCTGTCGGTGAGTACACGCTTACGGAAACCGCGCCTGCGGTCGAGGGTTACACTCAGTCCGCTCAGACATTCAGCACTAACCATTTCACGCTGGCCTACGGCGGTAAGAACGTAACGATCACCAACTCCTACACGAAGGACGCGGAAGAGCCTGCTGTTGATCCGGATCAGCCGACAAAACCGGAAAAACCATCTAAACCGACAAAGCCGGCAAAGACGAACGACAATCCGAATGAAGTTCCGAAGACCGGCGACAACAGCCATGTGCTTCTGTGGTTTGCTCTCCTGCTTGTCAGCGGCGGCGCAGCCATCGGCACGACGGTTGTAACCAAAAAGAAAACGTATCACAGATAACAAAAGGGCAAAACCCTGCGGCGGCTATCGGAAACGGCAGCCGCCGTTTTCTTTTGCGCAAAAACCCTACCTGCCTCACTATCAAAAAAATTTCAAAGAATTGTCATGCGTCGATCGGATTTCGGGTTTGTCCCCGGAGATACAAAAATAGAACATTCTTTACGCTTTTTTTGCCTTGTATTTGCTTGAGAAATTTTTCCGTTTTGGTATAATGTTTGGGTAAATGTTTGCTTTTTAACAAGGAGATTCTACCATGCAAATTATAAAATTCGATGCCATCAGCCTGATGCTCAATCCGTTCGTGCTGATGTTCATCACCATTACCCTCGGCCTGTTATTCGGCAAGATCAAATTCGGCAAATTCAGCTTCGGCACCTCCGGAGCCTTGTTTGTGGGACTAGCTATCGGCTGGGCGGTTTACGGCTTTGCCCAAAAGCTCTATCTTGCCGGGGATGAATCGGCAGCCGGCTGGAAAGCCGCGGTTCAGATCATGACAGGCAACGGTGGGAAAGTCGTCAACACGTACTTCTTTTCGGCGGCGCTGATCGTCTTCGTGGCTGCCGTCGGGCTGCTGGCAGCCAAAGACCTCGGCATTGTCCTCAAAAAATACGGCGCCAAATTTGTGGTACTCGGTCTTTTGATCACCTTTGTCGGAGCAGGCGCAACCTACGCCTGCACGGCGTTCTGCAAGGACACGAACCAGTATGCCGTGACCGGCGTTTATACCGGCGCGATGACCAGCTCCCCGGGGCTGGCTTCCGCACTGGAAACCGCGGAGATCCAGGCCACGGACTTGGCGGATCGCTACGAGCAGGCTTCCGACTTGGATCGACAGTCCTTGATCCGCGTGCTCACGCTCAACGAAAAATACAGCGGCTTGACCGCGGAGAACACCGCGTCCCTGACGCAGGAAATGAAACTGGATTTCGTCAATCAGGCTACCGCGCAGGTTGGCATCGGTTCGGCGGTCGGCTATCCGTTCGGCGTCATCATCGTCATTCTGGCTGTCAACTTCCTCAATGTCATTTTCAAATTTGACGTGGAGGAAGAAAAGAAAAAGTATCGGCTGGAAATGGAAGCTGCCCGCAATATCCAGGGCGTTCGGGAGATACCGACGACTGAGTTCAGCATCATCTCGTTCGCGCTGGTCTGCTTTGTCGGTTATCTGATCGGCTCGATCAAGATCTACATGGGGCCGCTCGGTTATGTCAGTCTGGAATCCACCGGCGGCGTTCTGATCGGCGCGCTGCTGCTGGGCTATATCGGCAGGATCGGACCGATCTCGTTCCGCATGGATACCAAGGTATTAGGCATCATCCGGGAACTGGGCCTGGCCTTCTTTTTGGCGATCGTCGGTCTGAACTACGGCTACGGGGCCGTGGCCGCGCTGACCGGTTCCGGCATTACCCTGGCGCTTGTCAGCCTGTTCGTGGGCGCGGTATCGATCATGGTCGGATTTTTGGTCGGACGCTATCTGTTCAAGCTCAACTGGATCATGTTATCCGGCGCGATCTGCGGCGGTATGACTTCCACACCGGGTCTCGGCGCGGCGACCGACGCGGTCGGCAGCGACGAACCGGGCGCCGGATACGGCGCAACCTATCCGTTTGCGCTGTTCGGCATGGTCATCTTTACGATCATCCTCAATAAACTGCCGCTGCTGTAGAGCGCATAGTCCGCACGGCTTTGCCCATCAGGCACAGGCCAAATGTCCTGCGCCGCTTGACACATTCGACACATTCGGCAAATTTCGACATTCCGTGATCATAATCATGATCATAATAAGGTTCGCTGCAGATGCTTCTCGAAGCTTTCTGCCGGCGAACCTTTTTTGTGCAAAAAATATTTTTTTCTTGTAACGAAACCGCTTTTCGTGTTACTTATTATATGACAGCAAACGAAAAAGAGGGAAAGGAGGCGTGCTGCATGGAGGAACTTTATCGGGAGCATTCGCGCATGATCTACGGATTCTTGTTTGCGAAATGCGCGGATGCGGATCTTGCCGAAGAGCTGACACAGGAAACCTTCTATCAAGCGCTGCGCGCGGCGTATCGGTTTCGCGGCGACAGCAGCGTCAGCACCTGGCTCTGCGGGATCGCGAATAATGTCTGGCGCCGTCATTTGGCAAAGCAAAATAGGCGCAAAGAAAGTCTTTCGCCGGACGACCTGCAGACTCCGTCCGCGGAACAGGTCTGCATTGCGAAACTCGACACCCTGAGCCTGATGCAGGCGCTCCATAAGCTCGAAGATCCGATGCGTGAGGTCCTGTACCTGCGTCTGATGGGGGATCTTTCTTTTAAGGAGATCGGACAGATCATGGAGCATACGGAGAACTGGGCACGCGTTACGTTTTACCGCGGCAAAGAAAAATTACAAAAGGGGGTTTCTATAAAATGATAAAATTACCTTGTGATATCGTCCAGGACTTACTGCCATCCTACGCGGACGGTTTGACCAGTCCCGCGAGCAGCGAGACGGTCGAAGCACATCTGGCGGAATGTCCGACCTGTTCCGCTGCCTATCAAGCCATGCAGACAGGGAGCGCCGGAGACGCAAAAGATGCCGCAAAATCCGAAGGATCCGGCAACGGAGATTTTCCGGAGATCGATTACCTGAAAAAGATCCGCAGCACAAATCGCAAACGGATCCTGATCGCGGCGATCCTGGTGCTGCTTCTGACCGGTTTCGGTATCTGGACCAAGATTTACCTGTACGGCAGCCCGATCGACGATTTCCATATGATGATGACGACTGATACGGACTCTCGCGTAACAGAAACCGAGACCTATATTGATGAAAACGGAGAGACCCGGAATTTTTCTCACGTCACGGCCGAAACACTTGTACTCAACTGTTGGATCGAAAACAGCAGCGGACTGGCATTCTCACACTACAAACTCAAAGAGACCGCTGACGGCCTCGACGTCATCGTCTACGCTGTGCCGCTCTCACGTTTCCATCAGGCGCGCACTTTCCGGGTAGAAGTGCCGGTCACCTATGATACCGAAGCCGACGAGATGCAGCCCGCAGCCATCAACATCAAAGGCGACACCATCGACCGCAGCGGCCTGATCACCAAAAAAGCCAAGGCATTGTACGCGGCACGCAACCCGTTTATCGGTGATATCAGTGCCGACCAGCGGCTCGCAAATATCCTCGGCGTCGGCGAAACGATCGGGAGCTACACCAACAAGCTGTACACGGAGGAATCCGAAGGATTTGAATATCCGTACAGCTGGGAATTGATCTTTGACCGGCCCTGGGCAGACGGCTATGACAAGATTTATAACCAGAAGATGCGCTCCTATGCCTATGCACTGATCGCCCTGATCGAAAACTGCGGCGAGATCAAGTGGACCTACCGCGATGCAGACGGCGCGTCGCATACACAAAGCGTGACCCTCGCGGACTGGAGCGCAGAATACCCGAATGACAATATCAACCCGGGCTTTCGCCTTGAACTCAAGGATTACGCAGCCTACGATTATCGCGTCCAAAGCCTGCTGACCATGCTCGACATCTACTAGCCGCGCAGACACGCTGCGCTACGTAAAGTGTATCAGCGCGTCAGCGCGTCAAACACGTGAATTCCAAAAGCATGCATCGTATTTCCCGCGGCCGCCCTTGCGGCGTTTCCCGCCGCTGGGGGCGCTGCTACGGGAGCCGATGCATGCTTTCTTTTTTTCTTGCTATCCTTATGCTGCTGCATGCCACGTTTACAGACCACTAACGATAATGGTACCCTTTTCCGTAAAAGCTCTTTTTACTCAAAAGCAGGAACTTGTTGGTGCCGGTGCCCTCGTTGTAAGTCACATCGGTATAGTACCACTTGCTTCCGATCTTGCTGCGGTTCCACATATGTGTCTCAAAATCCTTTTTGCCCGGTCCGGAGGTCGCCGTACCGCCGATGGACTGTGTTTCGATGCCAGCCTGCAACCCCATCATGCGGAACAGCTCCGCGAAGCCCTGGCAGACTGCTTTCTTGTTGTCCAAAAGACCCAGGAAGCTATAGGATGCCTGCCGGTACTGATGGTCGTAGGAATAATGTTTGACTATGTAGCGGTTGATGGCTCTGACTTTTTCTTTTTTCGTCTTGCAGCCCTTGGTCGCAGTCTTCGTGATGCTGCAGATCTTCTTATAATACTTGACCGCCTTGGCCGATGCGTTCGTCTTGACCTTCGGATCGCAGATCAGACGCTCCACTTCAAACTCTGTGCAATAGTCAAACTGCACGTCAATGTCCGCCATCCCGTTTTCAATCGAGGAATTCGTCTGTGTGTCGGCAGAGGACAGGTTCCATGCCGTGCCGTATACGTTCAGAACCTCGTACAGATGCTCAGATGTACGAATCTTGAGATGCGGCAAAAGCTTTTCCTGCGCCTGGACATATAGCGAATACAGCGTATCCGCGTCGCTGACGGTCATGCCCGCGGTATAAGTGACCGGCACGCGCTTGAACGCAGTCTCATAAACGCCGTGGCCGGCCGGACTGTCATCCCAGATGTTCGCAAACAGGCTCTGGTCGATCTCGCGTTCGCCACGGAAGGTGTTATAAATCGTCAAATCCGTATGACTGCCGGTAAAGCTGCCACCCGTCACGGTCAGGTTCACATTCCCCTGCACCGCAAGCGCGTCGTAGCCGTGGAAGCTACCGCCGCTGATGCTGATATCCGTCCCGTATTTCCCGGAAAATCCCGCCAGACCGCAGGACTTTTCGCCCACGAAAGTGCCGCCGCTGATCGTCAGCTTGCCGCCGTTCGCGTCGCAGCCGCTATAGGTTCCGCTCAGCTCGCCGCCGGTGATGTTGACCTTCGTTTTGGAGGTTCCCAAAAGCGTCAAGCCGCTCTCACCCTGCAGGGTGCCGCCTTGAAGGTTCAGCGTGCCTTCCACCTGCTTAATGCCGCACTTCGCGCCGCGGAAGTTGCCGCTGTTGATCGTTGTCTTGCCGCCGGTATTGTACATCGCATAATACTTCCCGCGGAATGTGCCACCATTGATGATCAAGGTGCCGGAAGCGCAGCCGATCGCGTCCTGATCCCGGGTGTTGCGGATCTGTCCGCCGCCACGGCTGTCGTTGATGGTCAGCTTGCCACCCTTGACCGTGATCAGTCCGGTTGTCTGATCCTTGCCCTTGATGCTATACCCATTCAGATCCAGACTTTTGGTTTTGCTTTTAACCACGATCGCCTTGGTCAGTCCGCTGATATCCGCCGTTAAGCGGTAAGATCCGCTCTTTGACGATGTCAGCGCGCTGCGCAGCGCCGCCGCGCTCCCGATCGACTTGACGCTCGCCGCGTCCGCGCTCTGCGCGTGCCCGAATCCCTGCGGCAGAAGGGTCACCAGGACTGCCACCATCAGGCACAGGCAAGCTGCTCTTTTCAGTTGTTTCCATCGTTTTTTCATTCCGACTGTCCTCCTCCATCTGTTTGAACCACGTTTCGTTATACATTGTTTTTATTTTATCATATTCTATGCGAAAAATCCAACAAAAAAAGGACTTTCCCAAGTCGTTTTACCTGTGAAAATCCCTTTATTCTTTTTGTTGTTTTTTCGGTTTTCTATTTTTTCCAGCTGCTCTTGAGGCCAATGATCTCGTTGAAGACCGGATTGCCTTCGCCGTATAACTTGGAGTCTGCGACAAAGTAGCCGTGACGGAAGAACTGGAAGCGTTCGCCGGCCTCAGCTTCAAGCACTTTCGGCTCCGCGTAGCAGGTGATCTCACGCATGGTGTCCTCGTTCGCCACCATCTTGCCGTTTTCGTCTTCGTGCATCAGGTAGTCGAACTGGCGGATCTTGATCGGCACCGCGGTCTGCGCGTCCACAAAGTGGATCGTCCCCTTGACCTTGCGACCCTCAAATCCGCTGCCCGAGCGGGTCTGCGGATCGTAGGTGCAGTGTAGCTCCTTGATCGAACCGTCTTCGTTCTTGATGACTTCCTGGCATGTCACGAAATAAGCGCCCTTGAGGCGTACCTCGTTGCCCGGGAACAGTCTGAAATATTTCTTCGCCGGCACTTCCATGAAGTCCTCGCCGTCTACCCAGATTTCTCTGGAGAAGGAAACCTGACGCACACCCATTTCCGGTACTGCCGGATTGTTTTCCACTTCGCAGAGTTCGCTCTGACCCTCCGGGTAGTTGGTGATGATGACCTTGATCGGATCAAAGACCACGTTGCGTGTTTCTACTTTTTCCTTGAGATCGTCGCGCACGCAGTGCTCCAGCAGAGAAACATCGACCGTGCTGTTCGCCTTGGATACGCCGATCTCCTCACAGAATCTGCGGATCGCTTCCGGCGTATAGCCTCTGCGTCGAATCCCGGCGATAGTCGGCATCCGCGGGTCATCCCAACCGTCTACCACGCCATCGTCCACCAGACGTTTCAGATAACGCTTGGACATCACGGTATTGGTCAGGTTCAGACGCGCGAACTCGATCTGCTGCGGCGGCTGCGGCCACCAGCCGATCTCCGCCAGTACCCAGTCGTACAGCGGTCTGTGGTCCTCAAATTCCAACGTACAGATCGAATGCGTAATACCCTCGATCGCATCCTCGATCGGATGCGCGAAGTCATACATCGGATAGATGCACCACTTGTCGCCGGTATTATGATGCGTCGCATGCG
>DJPG01000140.1 GCA_002439735.1 Firmicutes bacterium UBA6418
GCCGTGTTCAGATCCACGCCGACGCGGTTCACGCAGTCCTCGACCACGTTGGTCAGTGCGCCTTCCAGCAGCTTCTGGTTGATGTCGTGCTGATACTGCCCGACGCCGATGCTCTTCGGATCGATCTTGACCAGCTCCGCCAGCGGGTCCTGCAGGCGGCGTCCCAGCGACATCGCGCCGCGGGTCGTCACGTCCAGATCCGGATATTCCTCCGTCGCCAGCTTGGACGCGGAATACACCGAAGCGCCTGCCTCGTTGACGATCGTGTATTGGATATCGTAGCCATTCTTTTTAATGAAGTTTGCGACCACTTCTTCCGTCTCGCGCGAAGCCGTTCCGTTGCCGACTACGATAATATCGGTATGGAACTTCTCGACGATCTTCTTGAGCGTCGCCTCGGTACCCGCAACATCATTCTTCGGCTCCGTCGGATAAACCGTCGTATAAGCCTTGAGCTTGCCGGTCTCGTCCAAAACTGCCACCTTGCAGCCGGTCCGGTAGCCCGGGTCGATCGCAATGACCTTCTTGCCGCGCACCGGCGGTGTCATCAGCAGGCTCTCCGTATTCTTGGCGAAGATCTTGACCGCTTCCGCCTCCGCACGCTCCGTCAGCAGATTGCGCATCTCGCGCTCGATCGACGGCGCCATCAGGCGTTTGTACGCATCGGCAATGGTGTCACGCAGCATACCGTAGAAAATATTTTTTTCGTTGCGTATGACTGACGCGCCGATCAGTTCGTGGATCTTCTCGGTCTCTAAGGAAAGCTTGACTTTCAGCTTTTTTTCTTTTTCGCCGCGGTTGATCGCCAGCACACGGTGATTCGGGATCTTGGCCAGCGCCTCCGCGCGGTCGTAATACATCTCGTAAACGGTCTTTTCCTCCGGATCGACCGCCTCCGTGACAATGGTCGCGATCTCGAAGGTCTTGGCCCGGACGTCCTTGGTGATTTCCGGATCATCGGCGATCATTTCCGCGATGATATCACAAGCCCCCGCCAGCGCTTCCTGCGGCGTATAGACTTCCTTCTCCGGATTCACAAACGGCGCGGCGGCCTCCTCCGGCGTGCCGTCGGTCAGCTGCTGCGCGTAAATGATCATGGCCAGCGGTTCCAGACCCTTTTCCTTGGCCTTGGACGCGCGCGTCGCCTTCTTTTGCTTGAACGGCTTGTATAGATCTTCGACACGCTGCAGCACCTCGGCCTTTTCAATCTCGACCTTGAGCTCGTCGGTCAGCTTGCCCTGTTCTTCGATCAGGCGCAGCACTTCTTCCTTGCGTTCTTCGAGATTGCGCAGATATTTGAGACGTTCATCCAGATCACGCAGCACCACGTCGCTGAGCCCGCCGGTGACCTCCTTCCGGTATCTGGCGATGAACGGGATCGTATTGCCTTCATCGATGAGTTCTACGGTGTGTTCCACCTGCGCGGTGCGAATATGAAATTCTGCCGCTAATTTTGCGATAATATCCATATATGGTTTCCTTTTCTGTTTCGTTTTTATTGATCCGGTGTATGGCCTGCACGCATCCGAACGCACGGCGCGCCGCCTGCCGCAGGCGCTCGTATTGCGGCTGCTTCCGTGTTTCTACGCTTCCTCGCGCTGCTTCAATTTTGCGTTGATGAAATAGTCGAGGTCGCCGTCCATGACGGCGTTCACGTTCGCGGTCTCCGCGCCGGTCCGGTGGTCCTTGACCATCGTATAAGGCTGGAACACATAGGAACGGATCTGCGAGCCCCAGGTATTCATCGAGTAATCGCCCTTGAGCTCCGCCAGGTTTTCCTTATGTTCCTGCTCGGCCAGCTCGGTCAGCCGTGCGGTCAGGATCTTCATCGCCATTTCCTTGTTCTGGTGCTGGCTGCGTTCATTCTGGCAGGTGACAACGATATTGGTCGGCAGATGCGTGATACGAATCGCAGAGTCCGTCTTGTTGACATGCTGACCGCCCGCGCCGCTGCTGCGGTAGGTGTCGATCCGCAGATCTTCCGGGTTGATCTCCACGGAAATATCTTCGTCCAGCTCCGGTGTGACTTCCACCATCGCGAACGAAGTCTGGCGCTTGCCCGCCGCGTTGAACGGCGAAATGCGCACCAGCCGATGTACGCCTTTTTCGTTTTTGAGATAGCCGTAGGCGTTCTCGCCCTCGACCAAAAGCGTCGCGCTCTTGATGCCGGCCTCGGTATCGTCCTGCAGATCGAGCATCTTCACGCTGTAGCCCTTCTTCTCGCACCAGCGCGTGTACATTCTGAGCAGCATGGACGCCCAGTCCATCGCGTCGACGCCGCCGGTACCCGCATGGATCGAAAGGATCGCGCCGCAGTGATCATACTTACCGGTCAGTAAGGTCTTGAGCCGCAGCTCCTCCAGCCGCTCCTGCACCGCCGCAAAATCGCTTTCGATGCCCGCGGCCATTTCGGCAAGTTCTTCCGCCGAAGCGCCGCTCGATTCTTCCATCTCGGTCAGCTCGATCATCTCGCCGATATCACTGAGTGATTTTTCGAGGTTCTCGTAGTTCTCGACCGTCGCCTCCATGGTCTTCTTTTCTTTCATGACCTTTTGGGCGTACTCTAAATTGTTCCAAAAGTCCGGCTGCTCGATCTCCCGGTTCGATCGTTCTAATTCTGCTCTCAACCTTGCGAGGTCAAAGAGAGTCACCGACTTCTTTGAGCGTTTCCGCAAGCGACGGAAGCATCCCCCTGATACTATCCAGTTGTATCATCGTCTCACTCCTTTTCTTAAATTCTGTATTTATTTTACCTAGGTTTCAAAATTGCGTCAACATTTTTAAGGCCATAAAATGCAATCCTATTTCTTATTCACAAAAAACTGATTAAACACATACGCAATCACCCGGTGGAAGCACCTGCAGCCGATGTCGAAGACGCAAACCTGACAAAATTTCAGATAAAAAATCTTTTGCAGGGTACGCATCAGCGCGAACTTCTTTTTCATTTTGCGAATGCACGCAAAATACAGACGGTCGTCTTTCTTCGCAATCGCCTCTGCGCAAATTCTTCCGCTGTCCAGACCATATCGAAGCCCCGAGAGTGTCATGGGGTCGCAGGCGCCGACTGCATCGCCGACGAAGTAAATATCTTCACCGACTTTCACTTCGCCGATTTCCATCGGAGTAAAGGATCCTCGAAGCCCGCCCAGATCTGCCTGCAACCCGAGTTTCTTCATGAAGTCCGCGAAAACCTCGTGATAGTTCACCGACTTGTCGAAAACATCCGTCAATCCGACATTGGTCATGCCGCCGTAAGAGCTGACCCAGCCGTACCCGTGTTTGGTAATGCCGAAATGAATCTGAATCTCCTCCGGCGCAGAGTTCGGGAAAACAAGCTGCATGGCAATGTTCTTTTTGCGATCCGGCTGCAGACGGCTTCCGAATCCACTCGTCCCATCCGCAAAAATGAGCTTTTCATATGTAAGGATTTCGCCGTTTGAAAGATGCAGCTTCTTCTTATCTGCGTCAAGCTCCGAAATCGTTGTATTTTCTTTCATACGGACGCCTTTTGATTTTGCAAGCGCTGCAAAGGCATTGTCCAATTCCACCCGATCGATCGCGCGGTTTGTATATAAAAATTGATTGACAATCGTCTGCCTTTTTTTCAGTCTGTAAAAAATGTTGAAGTCCCTTATCAGACTGTAATGCGCCTCTTCCATATTTAATCCGAAGCTCTCATAGACCGCTTTCGTCTTGCCTGTGATATATCCGGCGCAGCACTTATACCGGGGAAAGACAAATCGCTCCATTACGATGATGTCAGAAATACCTTCCTCAAGCAGTGTCAATGCCGCCGCCAGTCCCGACGGTCCGGCCCCGACGATAATAACCTCAAACTCTGTCTTTTGCTTCATGTTCACCTCTCATCCTGATCTTTTTATTATATGATATTCTGCCCTTCATCGCAAGGAAAAATGACCTCGGTTTCACTCGGTTCCGCGGTCAAGCACTTGGTCATCACTTCGGTTATCCGGGCTTTGACCATTACCTCCGTAAAATTTCCTGCATCGTCTTGCGGAAACCTGAGCATTCTGCTAAAATGATGATATGTCGCATATACCGTTATATTTCACAAACCGTTCAGAGAAAGGGGTATCTCTCATGTCTGCCATGTCAGCAACAACAAAAAAATGCATCTATTGGATCGGCTATCTGCTGCTCTTAGCCGTCGGCGTTTGGCCGTCCGCATCCAGGATTTTACCGGTCTGCAATACGGCGATCTTCCTGCTCGGCCTTTACTGGCTCTGGAACGGAATCACCTTGTATCTCCGGTGCAATCCCGCGTCTGAGCAAAAATACCCGCGGCGCGCGCAGCTCGGTTTCGCTGCCGCTTCTGCGGGTCTTGGGATCACCTGGATCGCGATTTCTTTCTTTGCCTTATCCAACGAGGCTCTGCCGATGATCCTCGTCAGCCTGCCGTTTGTGATCTGCATGGGCTGGCTGCGGGCAAAGCAGAAGTAATTCGCCGTTACTTTTCCAAACGGAGCACGAATTCATGCAGCCCATATAAAGGTCCCTGCTCCAAAAATCCTTTCTCATCAAAATCTTCGGTCATAAACCGCATCGCTTCTTTCTGTAAAAACGGAACCACCGCGATATCCCCGCGCGCGCCGAGGACAAGGCAGAGCATGGACTGCATGTACGCGCTGCGCACATTTTCATACTCCGTCAAAATCCAATTGCAGCAGTTGGCCTTTGCGTGCAGGAAAAAATAGAGCGCATTCTCGATGAAAACATCCTGCATACTCCGCAAGGCTTTTTCTTTGATAAAATCGATCAGGTTCTCTTCGTTCTCAAGCAGTCTCTTTCTGAATTCTCGTTGATTCGACCTCTTCAGTGGTTTGCGCATCAGTTTAAAAAACTCATCCGTGGTTTTTGCCTCCCGGATCATGTTTTCAACTGCTTTGCTCTCTTCTGTTTCCGCAAAAAGCCCCTCCGTAGCCTCCTCGAGCTCCTGTTTGAATCCCGGGACCTTATATAGAGCATACTCCATACCGGCCGCTGACAACGGCTCGAGTCCATAAAAATCCACATATGCCTTTGCGCTCTTCAAAAGGCTGCGTTTACTGCTCTTGCTCATTTTGTCGGTATCGGAAAATCCGTATTCCGTTTTCAGTCTTTCGTAGATTTCAAACACGACCGGACAGATCGCGGTATTATTTACAATGTCCATCAGACTACCCATTCTTCCCGGCTGGTTGGTAAAGGGATAGCCCTTGCATGACTCCGGTTGGCAATGACCCAGAATGCAAACGCCTTCCTGATTCAAAAAGGCGCAAGGCTTCCCCTTTGTCTGATAGTTTCCGTTTTCGGGGTTCTTTTTCAAGAAGGTACGGATCACAAGAGACTTTGGCATCTCAAGTTCTTTGGCAATCTTCTCTAAATCCTTCTTCGGAATTTCAATGGTATATTCCCTGCAGCAGTTTCGGCATTTACTGCAGTCATACTGTGAAAAAATCTCTTCATGCAGCCGTTTGAACTGCTTGTCCAGTTCTTTTTCGTCCGCGCACATCTTTAGAAATGTGCGAAACATCCAGTTTTCTTCCTCTTTCTTCTCTGCTGCTTCCCTTACTTTATCCGGTTCGATCATTTTTCGCATATCCTTTCTTTGCATCTTGCTACCTGCAGTCGCAATCGCCAACGATTCACTTTTTATTGTATCCGATATTCCGGCAAAAGCAACTTCAGAGATCATCGTCCCGCCGAAAAAAGATGCTGCCCACTTGAGCAGCATCTTGAAAAGTCTGGTATGAACTTTTTGACGAAAGTCTTTGGACTAACGCTTGGAGAACTGGCTTGCTCTTCTTGCTTTTTTGAGGCCGTATTTCTTTCTTTCTTTCATTCTCGGGTCTCTGGTTAAGAAGCCTGCCGCCTTCAGCGGAGCTCTGTAGGCTTCCTTGTCGGCTGCACACAGCGCTCTTGCGATACCATGTCTTAACGCGCCTGCCTGACCGGTGAATCCGCCGCCGTGTACCGTTGCGATTACGTCGAACTTTCCTTCACAGCCAGCGACTTCAAACGGTCTTTTTACTTCTCTCTTCAAAAGCTCCATTCCGAAATAGTTGTCGAGATCCTTTTTGTTAACAGTGATCTTTCCAGTTCCAGGGATTAATCTAACTCTAGCAACTGAACTTTTTCTTCTGCCGGTTCCTTGATATTGCATCTTTGCCATTGTCTATTCCTCCCTTTCCTAGAATTCCCAAGTTTCCGGTTTCTGTGCAGCATGCGGATGTTCCGGTCCTGCATAAACCTTTAACTTCTTATACATCTGTCTGCCTAACTTTCCGTCAGGAAGCATGCCTTTGACTGCATGTCTGATGATTTCTTCCGGCTTCTTTGCCTGCAGCTTTTCGAACGTGATCTCACGAAGGCCGCCCGGATAACCGGTATGTCTCTTGTAGATCTTTTCTTTTCTCTTCTTGCCTGTTACCTCAACCTTTTCCGCGTTGATGACGATCACATTGTCGCCGCAGTCTACGTGCGGAGTGTAGATCGGTTTTTTCTTACCGCGAAGGATCGAAGCAACCTCGGATGCAAGTCTGCCGAGCGTCTTGCCTTCTGCATCGATGACGTACCATTTACGTTCCACTTCTGCAGGTTTTGCGATAAATGACTTCATTTCTTTTCCTTTCTACCTACTGAGTTTGATTTTGCGCCAGAGCTTCGCATGGCTCCGCGATCAAACGAGTTCGGCTTTGTCTACTTGGATTCTGCTTCTTGCGGACAGCAGAATCGTTTTCGATATACTAAAAATGTTTAGTTTCGGGTCCCGGACAGCTCATCCATCCTGTGCCCGTCTGCACAATCGTGCCATATTATTATATAGCGAAAGCCTTGCATTTGCAAGGCTTTTTTGAAATTATTAAAAATTATTGAGAGCGTCTTAAAAGTACTCGCGTTTTCATCAGCCTAATTCCACCATATGGAACTTCTTCTTCCCCTTCTGAATCAGCAGTTTGCCGTCCGCGTCAAACAGATCCGCCGTCACGTTCATCTTGCGGTCGGTGACCTTGTTTCCGGCAACCGTCAGGCCGCCCTGCTCGATCGTACGGAAGCCCTCACTGGTGTTCGGTACCAGTCCCAGCTCCTTGATGAGCGTTACCACACCGACACCTTCGCCCTCGAATCTGGCTCTGTCCATCTTCGTCGTCGGAACATTCGCCATATCGCCGCCGCCGCCAAAGGCCGCACGCGCGCCGTCGAGCGCTTTCTTTGCTTCCTCTTCGCCGTGTACCAGCTTGGTCACTTCGTAAGCCAGGACTTCCTTGGCATGGTTGATCTCGGCGCCTTCCAGTGCGGACAGCCGGTTGACTTCGTCCATCGGCAGGAACGTCAGCATGCGCAGGCATTTGTTCACGTCCGCATCCGCAACATTTCTCCAGTACTGGAAGAATTCGTACGGGCTGGTCTTTTCCGCGTTGAGCCACAGCGCTCCCTTCGCAGTCTTACCCATCTTCTGGCCCTCGGAGTTGGTCAGGAGTGAGAACGTCATACCGTAAACTTCCTTACCTGCCATCTTACGAGTCAGATCTACGCCGCCGATGATGTTGGACCACTGGTCGTTGCCGCCGAATTCGATCTTGACGTCGAAGTCACGCGCCATGACCATGAAGTCGTAGCTCTGCATCAGCATATAGTTCAGTTCAAACATTGTCAGGCCGCCTTCACGTTCCATTCTCTGCTTGAAGCATTCCGCGCGCAGCATATTGTTGATGTTGAACTGGGTGCCGACCTCCCGCAGGAAGTCGATGTAGTTCAGCGGTCTTAACCATCTTGCGTTGTTGACCGCAACCGCCTTGCCCGGCTCCGGTTCCTTGTTCTCATGTCCCGGTGTGTACACGCCCTCGTTGCCGACATACTCCCATTCATCATCAAAATCCAGGAAGCGGTCGAACAGCTTCTTGAACTGGTTGCAGTTGTTTTCGATGGTTTCGATCGTCATGACCTTACGCATATCGGTACGGCCGGACGGATCGCCGACCATGCCGGTGCCGCCGCCGATCAGAACGACCGGGGTGTGCCCGTATTTCTGCATGTACATCATGATGATGACCTGCATGAAGTGTCCGACGTGCAGGCAGTCCGCGGTCGGATCAAAGCCGATATAGAATTTGACCTTTTCGTTCTGCAGCAGCTTGCGGATCTCTTCTTCATTTGTGGACTGCTCGATAAAGCCTCTTTCTTTCAGAACATCGTAAGCATTATCAAAATGGCTCACGCTGTCCGGGATAAAATCAAATTTCATTCTTGTCGTTCCTCCTATTTTGTACCAAACAATCTGTCACCTGCATCGCCCAGTCCCGGAACGATATAGGCATGGTCATCCAGTTTTTCGTCCTGCTGCGCGATGTAGATATCGACGTCCGGATGCGCTTTCTGCAGTGCTTCGATGCCTTCCGGCGCAGCGATCAGGCACATGAAGATGATGTCCTTGCCGCCGCGTGCCTTGATGGAGTTGATCGCATCGATCGCCGAACCACCGGTTGCCAGCATCGGGTCTACAACGAAGATAGTCCTCTTGTCAATGTCTTTCGGCAGCTTGCAGTAATATTCTACCGGTGTATGGGTTTCCGGGTCACGATAAAGGCCAACGTGTCCGACCTTTGCGTTCGGGTAAAGTGCCAGCATGCCGTCTACGAAGCCCAGACCTGCTCTGAGGATCGGTACGATGGCGATGTCCTCGCCCTTGAGCATTTTTTGTGTCGTTTTGCAGATCGGTGTTTCGATCTCCACATCCATCAGCGGAAGATTTCTGGTCGCTTCATAGCCCATGAGGGTGACAACCTCTTTTGCGAGCTCCCGGAATTCCTTGTTGTTGGTTTCCGTCTTTCTCATCAGAGTCACTTTGTGCTGAATTAACGGATGATCGAATACTAATACTTTTCCCATCATTTTTCTCCTTTATCTCCTTGATTTTTCATGATTTACTTTGCTGTGTCGTTCTTGTTTTTACCGTTGCTTTACGGCTGCGGGCGAAAATCTGTCCGGGATTTCCCATGAAAATACGCAAGCATAGCCTACATTTCGTCAAGCATGTCCACGCGTCTCTGGTGTCTTCCGCCCTCAAACTCGGTATCCAGCCATTCATCGACGATCGCGAGCGCAAGCTCCGGCGCGGTCGTTCTGCCGCCGAGCGCGATCATATTGGCGTTATTGTGCTGTTTGGTAAGGTGCGCCATCTCGACCGAAGTGCAAAGACCGCAGCGGATCCCTTTGACCTTGTTGGCCGCGATCGAGATCCCGATCCCGGTGCCGCAGCATACAACGCCGAGGTCGGCTTCACCCGAAGCGACTGCTTCTGCGCAGCGCTTGCCGTAGATCGGATAGTCCACGGATTCCTCGGAATGGGTTCCCAGATCCACAACTTCCAGTTTTCTCTCTTCCAAATGTTTCTTGATCAGTTCCTTCAGCGCGAATCCGCCGTGGTCTGATGCGACTGCAATTTTCATCACAGAACCTCCTTGATATGATATCCTGCGGATTTGAACATCCGGTTCATCACCGCGAAGCCGATGCCGTCTTCCCGCAGCGCCGCCGCCAGGATGACATCCACGTTTGCTTTGTCGCAGGCTCGAAGCCTTGCGAAAAAGTCATGTGCGGCAGTTTCGGGGTCTGCGTCGTTGTAGACAATGATCTCGACTTTTTGCCCTTGCTCCGCACGTTTCATTTTTTCTTCGGCCATCGCCATCTTCACCTTTTCGTGTTCCCCGCTGAAGATGATCATTTCTGCTTTCGGCGCGTAATGTTTATATTTCATGCCAGGCGCTTTCGGGTGAAAATCGCTGTTTGTCTGCAGCAGCCCGTCTCCGCCGTTGTTAAAGATGTCCGGTTTTTCCAGAAGTGCCGGATCAACCGCCACTTCCTTGCCGAGCGCTTCCGCAAGCATCTGCTGCGTGATCACGCCGGGCCGCAGGATCGTCGGTATTTCGCCGGTCATGTCCACAACGGTGGACTCGATCCCAGCCTTACAATCATTGCCTGCGATGATCGCATCGATCCGTCCGTCCAGATCCTCCGCCACATGGTTATAACGTGTCGGGCTGGGCTTTCCGGAAAGGTTGGCGCTCGGCGCCGCGATCGGCACGCCTGCTTCGTTGATCAACGCTCTGGCAGTCTCATCTTCCGGCATCCGGACGCCGACCGTTGCCAGTCCGCCGGTCGTAGCCTTCGGTATGATCTCCTTTGCAGGCACCACCATGGTCAACGGACCCGGCCAGAAAGCTTCCATCAGCGTTTCGACATCCGGTGTGATCCCATTGGTCAGCTTCTTCATATCCTCTTTGTGCGAAATATGCACGATCATCGGATTATCCGACGGTCTTCCCTTGGCCGCATACACTTTCCCTACGGCCTCTGCGTTCAGCGCGTCCGCGCCCAGACCGTAGACGGTTTCCGTCGGAAACGCGACCAGTCCGCCGTTTCGGATGATCTCCGCCGCCTGCTTGATGTCTGCTTCTGTTGTTCCTAATATTCTTGTATCCAAAATTGCCTCCATCCCGTTCGCGTCAAACGAACGAGTTTCGCTCTGGCCTTAATTTACGCTGGCCTTGCTGCCTTGCGGCAACGCCGCCGGCATGATCGCAGCAAGGCGGCAAGGTCTAGAAGTTCTTCATCTTCTCTGCCTGATCACTGGTGATCAGCGCATCGATCACCTCGTCAAGATCGCCGTCCAGAAAGCTGTCCAGTTTATAAATGGTCAAACCGATGCGGTGATCGGTGATCCTACCCTGTGGGAAGTTATACGTCCGGATACGTTCGCTCCGGTCACCGGAACCGACCTGGCTGCGTCGCTCTGCAGAGATTTCCGCGTTCTGCTCCTGCAGCTTCATATCGTACAGCCGCGACCGAAGCACCTTGAACGCCTTTTCTTTGTTCTTGATCTGCGACTTTTCATCCTGACAGGTTACAACTAATCCGGTCGGGATATGGGTCAGGCGTACCGCGGAGTCGGTCGTATTGACGCACTGTCCGCCGTTGCCGGATGAACGGTACACGTCAACACGGACATCGTTCGGATTGATCTCTACCTCTACGTCATCGACTTCCGGCAGTACGGCAACCGTCGCCGCGGATGTATGGATACGGCCGGAGCTTTCGGTTTCCGGCACACGCTGCACGCGGTGCGTACCGGATTCATATTTCAGTCTGGAATAAGCACCCTTTCCCTTGATCAGCACGCTAGCTTCCTTAATCCCGCCGATGCCGGTATCGTTTGCGTCCATGATCTCCGCTTTCCAGCCGCGACGTTCCGCGTAACGCAGATACATCCGCAGAAGATCCTGCGCAAACAGCGCGGCTTCTTCGCCACCGGTTCCGGCACGAACCTCCAGAATAACATTTTTATCATCGTTCGGATCTTTCGGCAGGAGCAGGATCTTCAGCTGTTCCTCCATCTGCGGTATCTGCTCTTCATATTCGGCAAGCTCCATCTTGGCGAGTTCGCGCAGCTCTTCATCGCCGGAATCTAGCATTTCCTTGGCCTCCGCGACAGCCTCCTTTGCCTTTTTGTATTCTTTGTATTGATTGACGATCGGCTCCATTTCGCCCATCTCTTTAATGTGTTTCTGCCAGACCTTCTGGTTGTTGATGATGTCCGGATCCGAAACCTTCAGAGACAGTTCTTCGTATTTTTCCAATATGAAATCGAGTTTATCAAACATTTGGTTCTCCTTCAGTTCATTCTTTTCTAATCTATTATTGTAGCATAAAGTCTACAAGATGAAAAGGGGGAATGTGATAGTGAAAAGTAAAATAAGATGTAAGATGCTGGTATGCCCGTCATACCAGCAAAAAACCCGAAGCGAAAGCTCCGGGTCTGTTTCCTATGATTAGTCGAGTTTGTATTTGTTCTTGAACTTTTCAACACGACCGCCGCGGTTGATCATTTTCGCTGCGCCGGTGAAGAACGGGTGACATGCCGAGCATACGTCAAGTCTCATTTCTTCTTTCGTAGATCTTGTAACGAAAGTGTTGCCACATGCGCAAGTAACTTTACATTCCTTGTAATCAGGATGGATTCCTTCCTTCATGTTCGTCTCTGCCTTTCCTGTCGGTCTTACAGTCTGCCGACATATTTTTGTATTTTGCCGCAAAAGCTTTTACGACCTTTATACTATATCACAAGTCCTTCGTGAAAGCAAGTAATTTTTTTGCGTCCTTTGTATGGCGCGCTCTTTGCTTGCAGAGATTCGTGCAAAGCATGCAAACGCGGCACTTACAGCAGCTCCAGCAGTTCATCCCGACTCATGCTCATCAGCCCGCCGGTGTTGCCGTTGAGGATCTCATCCGCCAATGCGCGCTTGGCTTCCTGCATTTTGAGGATCTTTTCCTCCATCGTATTTTGGGCGATGAGTTTGTAAACCGAAACGGTCTTCGTCTGCCCGATTCGGTGTGCGCGGTCGGTTGCCTGATCCTGCGCGGCGATGTTCCACCATGGATCGAGATGGATTACAATATCCGCACCGGTCAGGTTCAGTCCGGTGCCGCCTGCTTTCAGGGATATCAGGAACACCGGTGTGTCGTCCTCGTTAAAGCGTTTCACCATTTCGACGCGCGCTTCCTTTTTTGTTTCCCCGGTTATTTTAAAATACGCGAGCTTTTCTCGTTGCAGATCCTGTTCCAACCGTTCCAGCAGAGATCGGAATTGTGAAAAGACTAGGATCTTATGTCCGCCATCTACAGCACTGCGGAGCAGCTCCAGGCAGGCTTCGCGCTTGGCTGACTCTCCGTCGTAATCGCGAAAGCAAAGTGTCGGATCGCAACAGATCTGGCGGATCTTCGTGATTTCTGCCAAAAGCGCGATCTTGTTCTTCTGAAACGCCTCTTCGCTTTGCCCTTCCAGCATCTTTCGCATATGTAAAATCTGCCCGTCATATAGGTGTTGCTGCTTCTGCCCAAAATGCACATAGCAGATTTCTTCATTCTTTTCCGGCAGGTCGGAAAGTACATCCTGCTTCAGGCGACGCAGGATGAACGGTTCTACAAAGCGTTTCAGCCTGGTCATCGCCGCCGGATCCTGATGCTTCGCGATCGGAAGCTCCAGCTCCTTGCGGAACCGGTCATAGGAATAAAGGAACCCTGGCATCAGAAAATCAAAGATGCTCCACAGTTCACTCAAGCGGTTTTCGATCGGTGTCCCGGTCAGTGCAAAGCGGATCTTGCTGTGAACCGCCTTCACCGCTTTTGCCGCCGCTGTCGTATGCGTCTTGATCGACTGTGCTTCGTCAAGGATCTGATAGTCAAAGCTCTGATCGGCATAGAAAAGGATATCCCGCTTCAAAAGATCATAAGAGGTAATCACCACATCCGCTTGTTCTGCCGCCCGGATCTGCTCCTCACGTTCGCTCTTGCTGCCTGCGATCACCGCGACCGAAAGCTGCGGCGCGAACTTGCTGAATTCCTCCTTCCAGTTGTAGACCAGAGAGGCCGGTGTCACAACCAGTGCGGTTCCTAAGCGTCCCTCCTCTTTTGCCGCAAGCAGCACCGAAATCATCTGCAACGTCTTGCCCAAGCCCATATCATCGGCCAGAATGCCGCCGAATTGATAGGCTTCGATGGTACGCAGCCACTTATATCCGAACTCCTGATAAGGTCGCATAATGCCCTGCAAAGATTCCGGAATCTCGTATTCCGAATCCGATACGGTTTTGAATTCCTTTACCAGATGCTTGAAATTCTGGTCGCGTTTCGCATAGAAGGCCTCGTTCTTCGCTAGTACCTTATCCAGATAGAGCGCACGGTAAGCCGGAATCTCCATGTCGCCTTTGACAAAATCTTTTGGGTCGGCTTTGGTCAGATTCATAAGCGCTTCCAGCTCTTCCAGCGTATTTTCATCGAATTGGACGAAATCACCGTTTTTGAGGCGATGGTACGTTTTTGCACTCCGATAGCTGCCCAAAATATCCAACAGCTCATCCTCGGTCAAGTCTGTGGAGGAAAGCGTCAGTTTCAGAAGATCACTTTCCATACGCACGCCCACCGTCATCTGCGGTCTCCGGCGAATCGCCAAACGCCGGAAGCGATCGGTGGCGTGTACTTCTCCCAGCCTGAGCAGAGCATTGACACCGCTTTCCAACACGCGATATTGTTCTTCTTCCTCTCCGCAATACAGCAGTCCGTCGGCATTTTGCTCCGGGAAAAACTCCCGTACGGTTTTCATGGTTTCCGCCTCCAGGCTACGATCCCGATACTCCGCATAGGTTTGCTCCGTCGCCGTCAATGCGCAGGTTTCCTCGCCGTAGTGTACCTTTGCCTCACAGGAAAGCATGCCGTCCTCCGCATCCAGAAAGAAATGAAATTCCGCTTCCGGGTACAGATATTTCTCTATTACGTCAGCGTCTCTGATTTCAACCTCCGCGAATTTTTTCAGGATCGGCAGCATGCGATAGTAAAACTCCGAAAGGTTTCTTCTTCCGATCACAAGGTAAATCTCATCGTCATATCGGCTGTCTCGCAGGGAGTCAAGCAGTTCCAGATTCTCAGCCTCTGCCCGACTGAGATTTTCTCCGTCAAAGAAGTATTTGTAATCCGTTCCGTCGACAAACTGCGGAAGCCGACCGTTCAGCTCAATTCCTTCAAAATTTCCGCCTTGACCCAGAACGCAGGCAAGGTAAAGCTTGATCTGCGGGCTCTTTCGTATGCATCCGGCTTCCCCGCTTCGCTTGCCCCCTTGCGAACGCTCCGTAAACGCAAAGCGTTTCGCCTCCATCAGCGTGAAAAAATCATCGAGTGCTCGTCCATAGAGCGGAATAGAGGCTTTGAGGTCTCCAAAATCATACTCATATTTTTGATAAAGCTCCTCGTTTCGCATTTCCGTCGTCTTCACTTCTTCTTTGATGAAACGATAGAGTCTCTGCGACGCATCATCCAGATGATCCGACGCAAAGGAAATCATATGTTTAGTACCGAGCTTCATTTCTCCACGTGATTCCACCGTGGCTACAAATTCGGTCAGGTTCTTTACCACGTACAGCTTTTCGCGTCCGACCCGAAAAACCAGATGCAAGCTTCCGTCCTCTTCCACATCCAGACGTGGCTCCAGGTGAATCTCCCCTTTTGCGGTTTCGTCCGCAACTTCCGAGCAGCGGTTGACCGCACGTTTCGCACGACATTCCTGCAGCAGCCGCATACCGTTATAATCGGTTGCGTCTCCGATATGCTCCTTCACAAGATAATCCTGCGCCAGCAGCAGCAGCGCAAGCGTATGCGCGCAAAAGCTGCGTTTGCCACCATAAAAATAATAGGGATAGCCATCCGAATACTGCGCGCAGTCCGGCACTCCGCAGATCATGTTGAGAATCCGGTCTTTTGAAAAACAGATGCTGACAGGATGTATCGTTTCGTTTGCCGTAGTATAAGTTCCATAAACCGTGCACTGACGCTCCGGTTCTCGGTAAGAATCAAGCCGAAATCCCTCCCGCACCGAGTCCAGCTCGATTTTATGCTGCTCGATCAGGGTTTGCGCATCTCGGAGATCCTGCTCGCAGATCGTGTAGGATGCCGTCGCCTGATCCAGATTGTAGAACTGATATGGCGTTTCACCCTTTTCTCCGGCATGCTCTGTCCGAAACGGGAAAACGCGCACCGGCTGCGCTTTTTTTGCGTTCTGCGTTTTTCCGGTGGCTTTCGCCGGGTTGTTTGTCTTTTTTGTCGCGCGGATCTTCAAGTCCCCATCGGCTTCCATTTTAAACAAGGCCGCTGCCATATGCTTGCAGCGATTTCCGTCCTGTGCGTGCGGACAGTCGCACTGCATGCTTTTGATTGAAGCATCACCTCTGGTTATCTTTACGACATAAGCGCTTGTGCCGTAAACATAAAAGACCTTTGTGTCCCGTCCTTTGTTTCCTCGCTGCGCGAGAACCTTTCCCTCTTGAAAGTAGTTCTCCCCTCTTTTCAAGATCATATTCGAAAATAATGGCTTCCAGTTTATATTCATAGTATTCTGTCCCCTGCTGTTTCAATTCCTTTCGCATTACTGTTTTCCATTATACATGTTTTTTTAACTTTGCGCAATTCCAATCAATCGCATTGCGAACGCACCGCTACTGTGCTATACTTAGCCTGAAAACACAAAAGCTTAAAAACAGCGAAGTGACCGAATCGAATCGAAGGAGTGCAGAGCATGGAACACCGAACGGACAAATATATACAGCTTTCTCATACCATTCTTTCCTGTATGACGGAAAAAGATTTTCTCAGGCGTATCAAAATGAACGCAGACGAAATGACTGCGTTGCTACGTGCCGAGGGAACACGGCAGCTTACCGAACGTCTACTTGCCTGCACCGACAGCCGTGGTCGGTTTTGCGCGCAAAAGGTTCTGGCTGAGCTTCAACCGCAGTTAGATTGCTTCTGCGAGGCACCCGAAGAGGGCTGGCTGCAGCACGCCTATCTAGGGGTACTGCACCGCCTTTTTCCGGAAAAACCGGCCGGCAGTGCTGAAACAGCAGCGCAAAGAGCGGCACGTCTGTTTCTGCTGCAATTTTTGAAAGCGCTGTACCGCTATGAGCGGCAAACACTTCCGTTCGATCCAACGGTCGATTTTGTGACGCTGACGCCGCAGGAAAGCGAGCAGCACTCCGGCAGCGGCGAATACCTCCAGCTTCTGCGCATGGCATCACGCCATTATGTTTATGAATTTATGCGTCTGGGCATCGAACTGACGCCGTTCAATACCCTGGGACACATTGCCGGTGTACACTATGTCGCCATGCATGCGGCCAGGCAGCTCGCAGCTCTACAGATTCCGGTCGATCTGGGTCTGGTCTCCGGTGCTGCTGCAGGACACGATATCGGCAAATACGGCTGCAAAAAAAGCGAAGAAAAGCGTATCCCATATCTGCACTACTACTATACGGCTCTCTGTTTCGACCGCTTCAATATGCCGATGATCGGACATGTTGCCGCCAATCATTCGACCTGGGATCTGGAACTGGATAATCTGCCTGTCGAATCCCTGCTCCTGATCTACGCCGACTTTCGGGTAAAAAGCAGCCGAAATGCCGACGGTACGGAAATTGTCCACTTTTATACACTGGCAGAATCCTTTGACGTGATCCTGCATAAGCTGGACAACGTGGATGCTGCCAAGGAACATCGTTATCGCAAGGTCTACAACAAGCTACAGGATTTTGAGTCCTATTTGAAAGCGCTCGGCGTCTGCGTCGATCTGCCGGCATTGCCGTGCAGCTTTCCGCCACAACCGACCGCGATGCAGCTTGCCGACTACGCACTTTTGAAGAGTGAGGCGGTGATTCGTGAATTTAAAAATCTTTCCATTGCGCATAACATCCGCCTGATGAACAAATTTTACAACCAGGAGGATTTCGCGAATCTGATCGAAACCGCTCGCAGCGAAAAAAACTGGAAGAACCTGCGCACCTACATTTCCATTCTCGGCGAGTATTCGACCTATATGACCGAAAAACAGAAGCTGATGACACTTCGCTTCTTGACCGAGCTTCTGGTCAATAAGGAAAGCGATATCCGCAATCAGGCCGCAGAAGTCATCGGCCAGATCATCGCGCACTTCAACGAGGAGTACAAAAAAGAGCTGCCGACCGGTGTGCTGCTGCCGCATAAGGATATCACCAATCTTTCGCTCTGGGAAGATACACTCAAAAGCATGCTGATTCCGGATCACAAACTGACGGAGCAACACAAAAAATGGCTGGAAAACAGTTTGAAAAGTGCTGCCTATACACTCCTGGCATCCTCACAGCCGGAAAGACGCCGGGAATATGCCGAACAGCTGCTAGTCTGGTACCGCAGCGACGCCCTGACCTACCGCAATAAGGAATCCCTGTTGCAGACCGCAGTCACGCTGGAACCGGAATTTTTCACGCCGGAGCAGGCCGCAGACATTCTGATGTTTGCGGAGCACATGATTGCGGAAGACGATCTCGGTCTCAAGGCCGCTGCCATCGATGTCAAGCATCACTTTCTCGGAGCGCGCTTCAGCCGAGCCTATGAACACGATATCAAGCTTTGTCTGGGCTTCGACCCCAAAAAAGAGCTCTCACGGGAGGATCTCTCGGAAATGTATCTGGATAATCT